>CAYXFH010000157.1:0-9360 GCA_964464245.1 uncultured bacterium | reverse complement strand
GACGATGCCGTTCTTTCCAACTTCCCCTTCGTCTACATTCTTCACGGGCGGGGAACAGGAGCTCTGCGCCAGGCCATCCGCCAACATCTCCGTTCGCATCCGTCGGTGTTGCGCTTCCGCATGGGGGAAGGGAATGAGGGCGGCGAGGGTGTCACCATCGTCTACCTGAAGTAATTGCGAGTAATCGGAATAATTGGGAATAATTGGGGACAGCCACTAATTAATTTAATTAGCGACTGTCCCCAATTACTTAGTTTACAAACGAGCGCGCCAATCGTAAGATGCGCATAAGATGAAGACCCTTGCTGCCCGTGAACAATTCGAGATCCTATCCCAGGGTGTGTTGGACTTGGTCACGCCGGACGATCTACTGGCCAAGCTGGAGAAGTCGAACCAAACCGGCAAACCTCTCCTGATCAAATATGGCGCCGATCCTTCCCGGCCGGATATTCATCTCGGCCATGCCGTCTGTTTTCTGAAGATGCGTCAGTTTCAAGACCTTGGCCATGAGGTGGTCTTCGTCATCGGCGATTTTACCGCTCGCATCGGCGACCCTTCCGGCCGTTCCGCCGTCCGCTCGCCGCTCACCAAGGAAGAGGTGGAGGTCAACGCCCGCACCTACAAAGAGCAGGTGGACAAGATCCTCATTCCGGACAAAACGCGGGTGGTGTACAACGCCGATTGGCTGGAACCCCTCACCCTGCGAGAAGTGGTCAGGTTGGGAGCCCAGTTCACCGTTGCTCAGATGCTGGAGCGGGACGACTTCCAGAAGCGTTTTGCAGGCCAGGCGCCGATCTACTTGCATGAGTTCCTCTATGCCTTGATGGTGGCGTACGATTCGGTGGTCTTGAACTGCGACGTGGAGATGGGCGGGGGAGATCAGCTTTTCAATTTCCTGGTGGGGCGAGACCTGATGAGGAGTTTCGGACAAGAGGCACAGGTTTGTTTGACGATGCCGATCCTGGAAGGCACTGACGGGCAGGCCAAGATGAGCAAGAGCATGGACAACTATATCGGCGTCACCGACTCGCCTGAGCAAATGTTCGGCCGGGTGATGTCGGTCCCGGATGAGATCATGGGCCATTACTGGAACTACCTCAACCTGGCCACGCTGGCCGAATGGGCACGAATGAAGGAGGGGATCGACAGTGAAACCCTTCACCCGCGCACGGTAAAGCTGGACTTGGCGCAACGGATTGTGACCTGGCTGTACTCTGCGGAAGAGGGGAAACGCCGGCGGGAAGAGTTTGAGAAGGTCTTCACCCGAAAAGAGGCGCCTTCCGATATCTGTGAGCGCGTTGTCTCCCTTCCGCTCGACCTGGCCTCTTTTCTGGTCAGCGAGGGCTTGGCAGAGTCCAAATCGGAGGTGCGCCGCCTGCTTAAACAAGCCGGCATCCGCTTGAACGAACAGCCCATCCCCTACAACGAACACCCTACTCTCGATCAATTTCAGGACGGGGCTGTGTTGCGCGTGGGAAAAAAGAAGTTCCTGCGCTTGCGAAAAGCCTAGGCAACTTTTATCCCTCCCCGCCATCTAATGGGGTAAGGAGCCCAAATATGGCCGGAGAGAAAATTCTATCCTTCATCGATAAGGCCGTGCGGCGGGAGCGCCACGACTTCCTCCGCTATCATTTGTTGTGGGTTTGCGCTCTTACTTCCCTGGCCTTTTTCCCTCTCCTCTTCCTGGCGCGTTTCCTGGAGTTCACCCCTCCTCCCTGGGCTTTCTTCCCCCTTTTCCTGCCGGGGGCATTGTATTTGCTTTCCAGAGCCCGCGGCCGGCTGCCGGGGATCGCGGAGACAGCCTGGAAGGCTGACCGCACCTACAATCTTGGAGAGCAACTGATCACCGCTCGGGAGGCGTTGGCCCTGCCACAGCCCGGCCAGTTGGCGCTTCGCTTGGTCGATCTCACGGAGGAACGTTTGGCAGGATACGGATCGCTTCCCTGGCCGCACCGCCGGCTGCGATGGCCGTTCGCGCTGCTGCTATCAGTCTTGGCGCTTTCCGTGTTGTTGATCTGGCTGCCTCCTTACCGTCTTCTTCGGGCTGAGCAATTAACGCCGCAATTGGTTGAACTAGCCCAACAATACGCACGGATCCCCGGCCATGACCCAATCACCTATATGGAGTTGATCCAAGCCAAACGGGCGCTGGAAAAGGGGGATCTAGGGGAGGCGCGAGGCCTCCTGGAGCAGGCTGCCGGCCGACTGTCGGGGGAACAGCAACGAGACCGTGAAGGCCAGTCAGCGCTGGCGGCCAGTCCCGACCTCTCCTTCCTGGCCAAAGGGATGGAGGGCGACCGAGCTGCCCTCAGCCAGTTGGAGCAGCTTTCCACCCAGGAACAGGTACGGATGGCGCAGGAGATCCAGCAGATGCTGGCCAACCTCCCCGAAGGAGCCTTGCGCACGGCGCTGCAGGATCTGGCCACATCTTTGCGCCAGAACGACACCTCATTGCCGAAGCGCATGCAAGCATTGGAGGAATTGCTGCCGCAAGAGCAAGCCTTGCTTTCCTCTCTCGGACAAACCCTATCCCAGTTGGGCGGGAAAAGTGGGGGAGAGAGCGACCAAAGCGCTCAACTGCCCGGCGATCAACAGGCGGGAGCAGAGGGCCAGGTGCAACCTGCTTCCGGTTCGGGTACGCAAGGCGGCCTCTCCCAGGGCGAGATGGAGAGTACACGAGCTTCCCAGCGGTACCAGAAAGCGCCCCCCCAGATGGCAGCAGCCGGAGACCAGGGGCTGCTCTATGTTCCCCAGGACGCCCTGCCGGGGGCTAGCATGCCGCTCCCTCCCGGAGGAACGCCACTCGTTCTGCCGCAAGAAGGGGAATCTTCCTACCAGGCTGGTCAACCGGGCGGGGAGACCGAAAATGCCCAACCATTCCAAAACTACCGCGATGCCATGCCCCGCTACCAGCAACAAGCCGTTGAGCAGCTCACCCGCCAAGCTCTCCCCCCGGAGTTGGAGTCCTTGGTGCGATCCTATTACCTTTTCTTGGAGGATGCGCCGTGACACCAGAACAGTTCAGCGAGAGGATGACCTCGATCCGAAAAGAAGTGGAGAAGGCCATTGTCGGCCAGGAGGAGGTGGTCAGCCAACTGCTGCTCTGCTTGGTCGCCCAGGGACATGCTTTGATTGAAGGAGTCCCTGGCCTCGGCAAGACTTTGATGGTGCGCTGCCTGGCTCAGGCGCTTTCCCTCCGCTTCTCCCGCATTCAGTTCACCCCAGACCTGATGCCGGCCGACATCACCGGCACCCTGATTCTCGAGGAGGAGGCCGGCAAGCGACAATTCCGTTTTCAGGAGGGGCCGGTCTTCGCCAATCTGGTTTTGGCCGATGAGGTAAACCGGGCGACTCCCAAGACGCAATCAGCTCTGCTGGAGGCTATGCAGGAGAGCACGGTGACTATTGCCGGCGCCACCCACCTCTTGCCGAGGCCCTTCTATGTCTTCGCTACTCAGAACCCGATCGAGATGGAAGGCACCTACCCGTTACCCGAAGCGCAATTGGATCGCTTTTTCTTGAAGATCCTCATCGAGTACCCCACCGACCGGCAGATGATCGAGATCTTGAGCCGCACCACGGGCTTAAAGACGCCTGCTATTCAGGCTGCCGCCGAGGCCGGCGATTTGTTGGCCATGCATCAGCTAGCTCGCGAGGTGCCGGTGGCCCAGGCTGTCTATCAGTACGCCGTCGAGCTGGTGGAGTCGACCCGGCCTCAGGATGGAAAAGCCGGGGAGATGGTGCGCCGCTTCGTGCGCTTCGGCGCCAGCCCACGGGGAGCCCAAGCCCTGATCATGGCCGGCAAAGTACGGGCTCTTAGCGAGGGGCGTTTCCACGTTTCCCGCCAGGATCTTCGCCAGGCAGCTCTTCCCACCTTGCGCCACCGCCTCTTGCTGAACTATGAGGCCCAGGTGGAAGGGATCTCGGCGGACCAAATACTGGGCCAGGTAATCGCGCGTCTGGGAGATTAGGGTGCCCCCAGAGGCAATCCTTTTCCCTGGTTTTAGCGACCTCTTCCTGCGTCGGTTGAGTCTGCTGCGCTTTCGCCCGCGGCCTGGAATTCCCGGCAAAGGGGCTGGGGAGCACCTGGTACGAAAGGGTGGCGCCTCGGTAGAGTTCTCTGATTTTCGAACCTACACCCACGGCGATGACTTCCGCTTGGTGGATTGGAACTCCTACGCCCGACTCGATCGCCTCTTCGTCAAGGTCTTCCGCGATGAAGAAGGATTCGTCTTGCACTTGCTCTTGGACCGCTCCCGTTCGATGGATTGGGGCCAGCCGAACAAGCTGCTCTTCGCCCGCCGCCTGGCTGCCGCTTTGGGTTATGTCGCTCTTTCCGCTTACAACTGGGCCACCGTCCAGACCCTCCCGGACGAGTTGACAGCTCGCGGCAGCGCGTCCCTTTTCCCCGAACACCGCGGTCGCCGGATGATCCCCGAGCTGTTCCGCTTCCTGCGAGACTTGCCCACCGGTGGAGCTTGTGAGCTGGGCGCCGTTCTGGCCGAGTATGCCCGACAGCATCGTCAACCAGGTTTGCTGGTGATCCTCAGCGATGCTCTTTCTCCGCGGGGCATCGAAGGGGGGATCAACCGTCTCCTTGCGCTTGGCCATCAACTGGTCTTCCTCCATTTGCTGGCGCCGGATGAGATCGCCCCCACCCGGGCAGGCGAGTTCGAGCTGGTCGACAGCGAGTGGGGAGACCGTCTGGAAGTGTCCCTGGATCGCTTTTCTCTGCGCACATTCGCCATTTTCTTTGAGCGCTGGCGGCGAAGCTTGCAGGACTACTGCCAGTCGCGAGGAGTGCTCTACTTTCTCCTTCCGACATCCCTGTCGATCGAGGAAGTGGTCCTTCACCGGCTCCTCCAGCGAGGCCTTCTCCAGGCATGATCTGGGTTCAACCGCTCTTCCTGCTCTCCCTGGCGTCTATCTTGGCACTGATCTTCATCTATCTCCGCCACCCCCGGCGGATGCGAAAGAGCGTGTCTCAAGTTTTCCTTTACCTGCGAGCGCGTCGCGAACTGCTGACCCGCTTTACCCGCTGGCGCTTCTTGCGCAGTCTGATCTTGCTTTTCCAGGTGTTGACGCTGGTCTTCCTCGGCTTTGCCGCCGCCGGCCCGCAGACCAACCTCTACCCTCTGGCCGGCCGTCGTTGCGCCTTGGTGCTGGATAACTCGCTCTCGATGATGGCGCAAGATCTCACTCCGGACCGTTTCCAGGTGGCGCGGGAGAAAGCCCGTCAACTGGCCGGGGAGCTGCTCCGGGACAACAATCAAGTCTCGTTGTGGGCGCTCAATTCCAGGCCTGGCTTGGTGCTCGACTTCACCGATGAGCCGGCTGCGCTGCTGCAAGCCATCGATAGCTTGGCGCCGAGCTTCTTATCACCGACGTCCGCTGATGACTTGCTCGCTCTTTTGGCCGCTCGCGCCGGAGGAGAGTACATGGCGGTCTACGTGTTCTCGGACTTAGCTTTGGAGCTTACCCCGCGGCAGTACCCCAATCTGGAATTGCACTCCTTGGCTGTGGGAGAACCCTTGCCCAATTACGCCTTGGTCGGGTGCGCCCGCGAAGGAGAGTTCCTGTGGGTGAAGGTGGCCAACTTCAGCCCCGCTGCTCGAACCTTGCACCTGGTGGTCGACGATGGGCTGGCGCCTTTGCAGCGCGAGCTTCCGCTGGAGGCCATGGAGACGGTCGATCTCTCCATTCTGGTCGTCGGAACCCCGTCTCTCTTGCGTGTTTCCATCCAGGAAGAGGATCTTCAGCCCTGGGACAACCTCCTCTTCCTGCCCCTCACCGCGCCACCGCGGGTTCTTCTGGTGGGAACTTCCCGCTACCTGGCTGGCGCTTTGGAATCGGCCGGTTTTCATGTCGTTCAGGTAGGGCCGGAGGACTACCGCCCGGAGATTCCCGCCGACCTTCTAGTCTTCGAAGGAACGCTGCCATCGGAGCTTCCGACAAAGCCCTTCTTCGTGATCCACCCGCCTCCTGGGAATACCCTTTTTCCCTGGACGGGGACCGAAACGAGGCCTCTTCTTTGGGTTGAAACAACCCCACTGCTGGATTATGTGGATCTCTCACGGGTTGCTTTCTGGGAAGCGCCAATCATCAAGCTCTCGCCTACCATTCGCCCGCTCCTGCGAAGCGCTCAAACAACGGTCTTGGCAGCCGGGAGGCAGCAAGGGATGCGCACCGTCCTTCTCGGACCGAGCCTGACCCTTTCCAACTTGCCCTTACTGCCAGCCTTCCCGGTCTTTCTCGCCCAAGCCATGCGCTGGCTTTCCGGCGACCCCCTTCCCAACCAACCCTTGGAGGAGGAAGCCCTCCTTCTTTCCCCGCTGGTGGCTGACTACGCCGGGGGAGGCTCCCCCCCCGGCCTTTATGGCCGCCAAGCCACGGACGGCCTGCGTCTCTTCGGGGTAGCCCCCCTGGAGCAACGGGAGGCAAACCTGATTCGCCGCACCGAGCTGGAGGGCTTGGGCGGTGTCAACGAACAGCGGACAGCGCCCCGCGACTTGACGGTTTTATTCCTTGTGCTGGCCTTATTCTCCTTCCTCTTGGAAGAACTGCTGCGCCGCCGCTATGATTGAACTAAACTCACCGCTCTGGCTTTTCACCTTACTTGCTTTGCCTCTCTTCCTGATAGGCTGGCGATACCGTCGCAGGAGTCTCCAGGCCTTGCGTATCGCCTCCTTTTTGCTGCTCGTCTTGGCCCTCACCCAGCCGCAGTGGGTCCAATTGATGCCGGGCGGGACGATCCTCTACTTGGTAGACATCTCGCGCTCAGCTCAAGCCTCCTTATCTTTGGAGGATCTCCCGCAGGGAAGTGGAGTTAGCAATCAACTAGTCCCTTTCGGCGGCCCCCACGATACGGATTTGGGGAAGGCGCTCAGCGGAGCAGCAGCTTTGCTTTCGGCTGGCAAGGGGAAAGTCGTCCTGGTCAGTGACGGCCAGGACACGGCAGGCCGCTTGGACGAGGGGATCGCCGCCCTGGCCGATAAGCGGATCCCGGTCGATGTAGTGGGCACATCACTCCTGCTTAAAGATGCCTCTTTGCTCTTGTCAGCCCCGACCTACGTGGCGGTGGGCGAGCGGTTCTCCCTCGTCGCCCGGATTCAGTCCCAGGGAGTCCCCGCTGTCCAGCTAAGCCTCCGCGCAGACGGGGTAGAAGTGCACCAGGAACGATTGGCGCTGCAAGAGGGGGAGAACCTCTTCCGTTTCTCCTTCGCTCTTTCGGAACCCGGCATTCACACCCTGGAAGGGCGCATCGCAGCTCCCGAGGACACCCTCAAAGAGAACGACGAGGCAAGCGCTTACCCTTCCGTGCTCGCTCCCCGGGGGATGCTGGTGGTCTCCTCCCAGCCGAATGGAGAGTTCTTCACCCGTCTCATCAAGGACCAGGGTTTGCCTGCCGTCCTTTCTACCCCTTTGGACCTTCCGGCTGACTTTCTCTCTCTTTCAGCCTACGAGGGGATCGCCCTGATCGATGTCTCACGAACCGAGTTGCAAGCCCCTCAAGTGGCTGCTCTCTCCTCTTTCGTGCAAGTCTTGGGCGGCGGTCTCCTAGTGGTCGGCGGCGGGCACTCTTTCACCTTGGGCGGCTATTTCCGCAGCGACTTGGAGGAGATCCTCCCAGTCGTTTCCAAACCTCGCTTGGAGGAAGACCTCCCGGAGATGGCAGTGGTCTTCGTGGTAGATAACTCCTCATCGATGTGGAACCTCACCAGCGAAGTGAAGAAGCTAGACTTGGCCCAAGAGGTGGCCATCCGCGCCGCCGCTCCTCTGCGGGCCAAGGATCAAGTGGGGGTTCTGATCTTCTCCGATGCCGCCCAATGGCTTCTTCCCCTCGGCGCCGGCAGTGATTTCTCGGCGATCAAAGAAAAGATCCTCACCGAAGGGCCAGGCGGGGGGACCAATGCCTACCTGGCTTTGAAAGAGGCCTACCGCCAACTGGCCGCTTCCAGGGCGCCTCTCAAGCATGTCATCTTCGTCTCGGACGGCAAGACCAGGGAAGGTGATTTCCCCACTCTCGTCGAGGAGGGCCGGCGCCAAGGCATCTTCACCACTGCCTTGGCTGTGGGAACCGATGCCGATTTGCCTTTCATGGAGACATTGGCCCAGCTCGGGTGCGGCAAATACGCCGCAGTCAGCGCCCCGGACCAGATTCCTACTGTCCTTTACCCACCCAACGAGGAGCGGGCTGAAGAACCGCTGGCCGAAGGGCCGGCCGCTCTCCGTCTCCTGGCGCCAACCAGCAATCTGGAGGAATTCGCGCCACCAGACCTGGATGGCTACCTAAAAACTCAATTGAAACCGAAGGCAGAAGTGATCTACCAAGCGCTTCCGCGCGAGGAGCCAGCTCTTGCTTCTTGGATGCAGGGTTCCGGGCGAGTTGCGGTTTGGCTATCCGATTTTTCCGGAGCTTGGACGGCGCCCTGGGAAACCTGGCCGCAGCAGGCTGCCTTTTGGACTGCCCTTTGGCGGTGGGCAGCGCCGGCTAGCAGCGAGTTGGCCACTTCCTTGCAAGTTGTCGGTGACTCGTTGCAGATCGAGGTGGCTTCCTCCTCCTCAACTCAAGAGCCCCCGTTAGGATGTCCAATGATCCTCTTGGAGGGACCGGATGGGCAATCCTTGCGGGCCCAAGCCGAGAGGACTAGCCCCTCCCGCTATCAAGCCCGCGCTATGCTCTGGGGAAGAGGGGTCTATACCCTGAACGTTTCTCAAGGGGAGCGCCAGTCTCTCTTTGCTGTCTGGTTGCCGGAACGGGAACTGATCGGGGTGGGGGTCGACTGGGGGACTCTGGGACGAATTTCCCAAGAGACGGGCGGCCAATGGCAAGAAGGCATCGGAGAAAATCTAATAAAAAATCTCCCCCTTTCCCCCAGGAAGAACGCTATGGCGCCTTGGCTTCTTGTTGCCTGCATGCTTCTATTCCTGATGGAGATTGCCTTACGGCGTTTCCAGGGAGTCGCTCGAAGGACCGTTGAGCAGGAGGGAGGGGGTGTTGACAAGGACTGATCTTTTTCGATATAGTTACGTTCGTCCCTTCGGAAGGGTTTGGAGTGGAAGCGCTGTAGATACTGGAAAGTCGCTTCAGAAGGCTTCGAGGGAACTAGGGGGAAATCCCCTGGGTTGTACCTTGAAAACTAAACAGTGTAGGCAAGCAGGTAAAAGGTAACTTGAACCTGTCATATTCCAGAGTTCATCTCCGTAAGGAGTGAAAATTTCTTCATGGAGAGTTTGATCCTGGCTCAGGACGAACGCTGGCGGCGTGCCTAATACATGCAAGTCGAGCGGATCAGCCGTAAGGCTGGTTAGCGGCGCACGGGTGAGTAACGCGTGAGTGATCTACCCCGAAGACTGGGA
>CAYXFH010000156.1:0-3486 GCA_964464245.1 uncultured bacterium | reverse complement strand
GTTCATCCCTCTTTCCACTTCCAGCGCCTGGCAGAGTTTACCGGGACCGTTGGCTAATTCTTCCTCCCGCCTTGCCCGTGGCCTTCGACGGCGCATCAAATCCTGACCCATGCAAGGTTCCAGGGCTCTGATCAATACCGCTGCGGGATAGCCTTCCGGTTCAGTGACCACGTTAAGGCAATTGTACATCCCATAGATCAGATAGATATAGGCAAAGCCGGGTGGTCCGAACATCGTCTCGGTGCGGCGAGTGCGGCCGCGGAAGGCGTGGCTGGCCTGGTCGTCTGGTCCCAGGTAGGCTTCTGTTTCGACGATGATCCCCCCAGCCGGTCCGTCCATGCTGACATGGAAGAGTAAGGTCCCGATCAGCTGCTGCGCCACAGTCAGCGTGTCGCCCTTCAGGAAGACCTCGGGAAACTCCGTCAACGGCTGCGCAGGACCGCTCCATGCTCCTCCAGGGATCGTTCGATGGAGGCCATCGCCCGGCTGATCTCCGCCTCGGTGAGGGTCCGCTCGCCGTGCCGGAATCGTAAAGAGAAGGCCAGGCTGACCGTGCCAGGGAGGATGTTCTCGCCCTGGTACCGATCGAAGAATGTAACCTGTTCTAGGAGTGGGCCCCCTGCCTCCCGGATAACCCGTTCCCACCGACTATAGGGATCATCGCTTGAGACCACCAGGGCCACGTCACGATCGGCGGCGGGAAAGCGTGAAAAAGGCTGGAAACGAGGTACGGCTTGACCAAGGAAGGACTCGATGGCTATCTCCGCCAGCAATATCCCCTCCTTCAGCGCGAAGCGCTTGCCCAGGGCGGGTCCAACTTCGCCGAAGACGCCCACCAGATGGTCCTCGTGGAAGAGAGCAGCGCTGCGGCCGGGGTGCAGGTCGTGTTCGTACGGGATCGGTTGAAAACGTAGCTCCTCGTTAAAGAGCGTCTCCAACCAACCCTTCAATCGGAAAAAGCTCATCTCCCGAATTCTCCCCTGCCAATCCGCCTCTGTCCGCACGGCTACAGCCAGGGCCAGCAAGCGCGGCTCATCGGGCAGTTCCTCCTCCCCTCGCCATCGGTAGGCTTTCCCCAACTCCACGCAACCGAAGAGAGGGTGGCCACGATGTTGGTTGGTAGCCACTACCTGCAGAAGAGAGGGCAGGAGGCTTAGCCGTAGGGCGGACCGCTCGGGAGAGATGGGGTTGCGCAAGACCATTGAGGGCCTGTCCTCGAGTGCCTGCCCGCGAGTATCGACCAGTGAAGCCAAGGGCTGATCAAACTTGAGTAAGGTGAAGGTATTCCACTCTGGTGGAACCAAGGGAGCGGTGACCACTTCAGTCAGCCCTTGCCCCAGTAGAAAGGAACGCCATTCCGGCCATTTGCGCCGCCAAGAGGGCTCTTGACCACGCCGCAGCGGACCGGCCGGCATGCGATGAGGCACCCGGTCATAGCCGATGAGGCGGGCGATGTCCTCGATCAGATCGACCTCTTCATGGAGGTCTTGCCGCCAAGGGGGCGACTCGACTTCAAAGACGGTCGTACCAGTCGGGGAAAAACCTAAGCGGTCCAGGCTGGCGTAGATCTCCTCGCGGGAGAGGTCGGTGGCCAAGATCTGGTTGGTCCGCTCAGGACGAAGTCGCAGGCGTTTGGGCGGCGGCGGTTGGCCGCAGTCCACGCGGCCGGCCAGAACTCGGCCGCCGGCTAGGGTGGAGAGCATGGCGGTGGCCCGGCGAGAGCCTTCCTCCACACTATGATGGCTAACGCCCCGCACAAAACGCTCGGAAGCCTCCGTCTTGAGACCCAACAAGCGGCTGGTGCGGCGAATGGAGGCGCTCTGAAAATAGGCGGATTCCAGAACCAGGCTCCGCGTGGCCGGGGTCATCTGCGAGTTCCACCCGCCCATCACCCCGGCGATGCCCAGTGGCTTCTGCGGATCGGTGATGAGGAGAACACTGCCAGCCAAGGTCCGGTTGACCCCGTCCAAGGTCACCAGAGTCTCCTCTGGCCGGGCTCGGCGGACAACAATGCGCCGCTCGGCGACCTGGTCCAGGTCAAAAGCGTGAAGGGGTTGGCCGACCTCCAGCATGACATAGTTGGTAGCATCGACAACATTGGAGATGGGGCGCATCCCGCTCTTCCACAAACGGCTGGCCAGCCACAAGGGAGAAGGCTGGATCTGAGTATCGCAGATTACAGTGGCCAAGTAGCGGGGGCAGAGGAGTGAATCTTCCACTTCCACTGCCACCAGGGTGGAGGCAGGTGTGGGGTCCTCGCGCTCTTGAAACTCAAGCAGGGGTCGTAGAGACTCCCCGGTGAAGACGGCGATCTCCCGGGCGATGCCAAGGACCGAGTTCCAGTCCGGGCGGTTGGCGGTAACTTTAATGGTGAAGAGGGTATCGGGGAGTGCCAGCAGCCCACCCAGGTCAGAGCCGAGCGGGGTCTCCTCGGGCAGAGAAACGACCCCTTCCTCGCCCAGGGGAAGAAGCTCCTTCTCGAGCCCCAACTCGGCTCGTGAGCAAAGCATCCCCTCGGATTCCAGACTGTTGAAGGTTCGGCGCTCGATGACCTTGCCCGGCAAAATCGCTCCGGGTAGAGCCAACGGTGCCACCAGTCCGACAGCAAGATTGGGTGCCCCGCTGACGACTTGATAGTTGCCCAAGGCGCCTGCCTCGACACGCACGAGAAGATTATGCAGATCACCGGGGATGGTCTGTAAAGCAATGATGCGGGCTGTCACCACCTTGCTGAAAGGACAAGTCAGCGGTAGCGTCTCTTCCACCTCCAGCCCGGCACTCAGCAGGAGGTCGGCCAGCTCGCCGGGCGACGGCAGGCGCCCGTTGATCTCTTCCAACCAGGAATAGGGGATCTTCATGGGAATTGCTTCAGAAACTGGCTATCGTTCTCCAGGAAGAGGCGGATCTCGGGGATGTTGAAGCGTAACATAGCGATCCGTTCCACCCCCATACCGAAAGCAAAACCGGTGAATTCTTCCGGGTCGATGCCGCAATTACGAAGCACTTGGGGGTGCACCTGGCCACAGCCCATAATCTCCAACCAACCGGAATGGCCACAGCCGGAACAACCCGCCCCACCGCAGAGTCCGCAGGAAACCATCATCTCGGCCGAAGGTTCGGTGAAAGGGAAATAGCTGGGAACGAACTTAGTAATCCGCTCCGGCCCGAAGGCCTCGTTTACAAATAGGCTGAGGACTCCCTTAAGGTTGGCGAAGGAGATCCCCCTGTCCACCACCAGCCCCTCGACTTGGTAGAAGATGTCATTATGGGTGGCGTCAATGGCCTCGTGGCGGTAGGTGATACCAGGAGCAATGATCCGAATCGGCGGTTTCTTCGTTTTCATTGTGCGGATCTGGACCGGGGAAGTGTGGGTGCGCAAGAGCATCCGCTCGGTGATGTAGTAGGTGTCCCACATATCGCGGGCGGGATGTTCAGCAGGCATGTTCAATGCCTCGAAATTGTTGCTGTCCCACTCCACCTCCGGGC
>CAYXFH010000155.1:0-7934 GCA_964464245.1 uncultured bacterium | reverse complement strand
CAACGCGCCTCCGTGGTTGAAGACGGATTGCTTCGTCGAAGAGAAACCGGGTCACTGGAGAATCCTCCCCGTATTTCGAGAGAGGGTCCGTTTCGCCTCATGGAATTTGGCGAGCCCGGATTTTCCGTTTCACTTGTTGCAATCTTCTACGGTCCATCTTCTTCTCTGCCGCAACGTGATGATTTATTTCACCGAGACGGCTCGTGCGCAAGCCGCGACTCTTTTTCAGTGGGCTTTGGCCGACAATGGTTGGCTGGTCACCAGCCCCACCGAGACATCGGCCAACCTGGCCCGCTTCTTTCGCTCAATCATTCTTGATGGTTTCCTCGGCTATCGAAAAGGTTCCTCTGAAGATGCAGGGCCATCAATCCCCGCTTTCGTTGGAACAGGCTCAACAGCGGTAGATGACAGCTCGCATAGGGGCGGGTTTGAAACCCGCCCTCAAGACAGCCCCCGGCAGCGCGTTCTGCCGAAAACGCCCCAGGTCGCACCCACTCTCCAGCCGCCACCCCATCGTCCCCACACCGTTCGCCACGAGAAGAGCCCCCCCGCAAGCGCTGGTTTGCAGGCTTCCGTTCCGCCGCAAGCAGAGGAGTTCTATCGTCAGGCACGGTACGGCGAGGCCATCGCCATCCTCCGGCAAGACAACGACCTGGAACGAGACCCTCGCGCTCTGGCGCTATTGGCACGATGTCTGGCCAATCAAGGGGAGAAAGCCGAGGCGCTGCAATGGTGCCGCAAAGCCGCCCTAAAAGACAAGCTGGATGCTCACTCGCATTATCTTCTGGCAACCCTCTTGATCGAGCAGGGAGAGAAGGAAGAGGCTCTTTCCAGTCTGCGCAAAGCCCTCTACCTGGACCCTGGTTTCGTCATGGCTCATTACTTGGCCGGCAATCTCTTGCTTGAGGAGGGACAAGCGCAGAAAGCGCACCGTCATTTCCAGCAAGCGCTCGGCTACCTGGAACGATACGACCTGGACGATACCCTTCCTGAGGGAAGCAATCTAACTGCCGGCCGTTGGCTAGAGATCATTGCCCCCTTCGCTGTACAGGAGGAGCCCTGATGCCACTCAGCGACCCCCAGGAAACCCTTCGTCTGCGAGCCCAGGCGCTACGTCGAAAACCGGCTCCGATCGTGCAGGAGGGGGCATCATTGCAGGTTCTCGTCTTCCGCTTGGCCGATGAGCTGTATGGCCTGGAGACCGCCCATGTGCGAGAGGTTGTTCCCTTGCGCAACCTGGTCCCGGTGCCCTGCACCCCTCCTTTTGTCCTCGGCTTGATCAATCTGCGGGGTCAGATCCTTTCCGTGGTGGACTTGCGCAGAATCTTTGGGATCCCGGCGGGAACCATCGAGGGAAACAACCCGGTGATTGTGGTCCATCGTGAGGGGATCGAGTTTGGCCTTCTGGCCGAGTCCGTGTTGGGGATTCGCAGCCTCCCCTTGGAAACCTTGCAGGCCGATCTACCGACCTTAGGCGGTGTAGGCGCCGAGTTCCTGCGGGGAGTCACTGCGGAAGGCCTGATTCTGCTAGATGGCTTAAAACTGATCGGCAGCGCCCATCTGCTGGTGCAGGAGGAAGTCTCGTGAGCCTGGTCTACAAAGGAGCAGAAAACATGATCTTGAGCCGTGACTTTGTTTTTCTTTTCCATTTATTGAAACCAACAGAAGGAGAAAACTGACGTGGATTCGACCGTGGTTCGCCGGCAAAGAGGATTGTTCAACAGCCTGCAAGTACGTCTGATGCTGATTTTCCTGGTCATTACGCTGATTCCCATCGCCGCCATCGGGGTTCTGTCCTTCACTGAAGCGCAAGCCATCCTCGAGGACCAGGCTTTCCAGAAACTGGAGGCGGTGCGGGACACCAAAAAGAATGAAACTCTGGATAACTTCACTCAGCGTATTAATCAAGCCGACTTCGCAGCGGGGAGCGTCGAAACCACGCAAGCGATGGCCCTGCTCCAGCCGTATGACACGGCTGCCCCGGCGGATGGCTCCTTGAATGTCTCCACCCCCTCCTACCTGGCGGTCTACGATAAGATCGACCCCCTCTACCGTCCCTTCCTGGAGGCGATGCGTTTGCGCGACCTGCTGTTGATCTGCGGGCCTCACGGGCATGTGCTCTACAGCACCTCCAAAGAGAGCGACCTGGGAACCAACCTGGTCACCGGTCCCTACAAGGACAGCGGCCTGGCTAGACTATGGCAGAAAGTGCGCTCTACGCGGAAAGTCGCCATGGAGGACATGACCCAGTATGCTCCCTCCGGTGAGCCGGCCCTCTTCGTGGGCGCCCCCGTCCTGGACACTGGCGCAGTGACCGGCGTGGTGGTCCTTCAGTTGGACAACGCCCGCCTCGCTGCTTTGATCAGCCAGCAGGCCGGCATGGGGTCCAGCGGGGAAGTGCTGGTCGTTGGCCAAGATAGCTTGATGCGCTCGGATACCAATAGAGGCGGTAAGATCCTGGAAACGAAGGTGACCAGTGTTTCTGCCCAGGAGGCGCTGCAGGGGAAGACGGACCGTAGGGTGGGAACAGACTACCGGGGGAACCTGGCCCTGATCGCCTACACGAATCTGGGTTTGAAAGAGGTTCAAGGATTGGGCGCCGATTTCGACTGGGGATTGGTGGCCAAGATCGACCAAGCCGAGGCCTATGCTTCGATCACGCTGCTGGGGAATCAGATCCTGCTGATCGCCGGCATCGCCGCACTGCTGGTTATCCTGGCGGCCTTCTTCGCCGCCCGCTGGATCGCGGCCCCGATCCGGTCAATGGCAATAGCGGCAGCTCGGGTCACCGAGGGAGACCTCACTGTGGAATCAATTTCCTCTCGTCGCAGCGATGAGATCGGCACACTCGCCCGCACCTTCAAGGGAATGGTGGAAGCACTGCGTTCGCAGGTGCAAGCGATCCATGCAGGGGTCAACTCCTTGGCCTCCACCAGCGCGGAGATCCAGGCCACGGTCTCTCAATTGGCGGCCAGCGCCACCCAATCAGCAGCGGCTGTCAGCGAGACCACGGCGACGATGGAAGAGGTGCGCCAGACGGCCAAGTTGGCCAGCCAAAAAGCGCGCCAGGTATCGGAGAGCACCCAGGAGGTGGCTCAGGTCTCACAACGGGGTGAACAATCCGTCAACCAGGCGGCAGAAGCCATGAATCGGATCCGCGAGCAGATGAACTCCATCGCGGCCAGCATCCTTCGCCTCTCCGAGCAAAGCCAGGCCATCGGGGAGATCATCGCCACGGTCAGCGATGTCGCCGAGCAATCCAACCTCCTGGCCGTTAACGCCGCCATCGAAGCCGCCAAAGCCGGGGAACAAGGCAAAGGCTTCGGCGTGGTGGCGCAGGAAATTCGCAATCTGGCCGAACAGTCCAAGCAGGCCACCACACAGGTCCGTTCCATCCTTAACGACATCCAGAAAGCGACCATCTCGGCGGCCATGATCACCGAACAGGGGAGCAAGGCAGTCGAGGCGGGCGTCCTCCTCTCCACCGAAGCCGGCCAGTCCATCTCGCAACTGGCAAGCGGAGTGGAGGAAACCGTGCAAGCGGCTACGCAGATCGCCGCCTCCAGCCAGGAACAGTTGATCGGGATGGAACAGACAGCGCAAGCCATGGAGAGCATCAAGCAGGCCAGCGCGGCCAATGTCGCCTCGACGAGGCAGTTGGAGACGGCTGCCAAAGATTTGAATACCCTGGGTCAGCAATTGAAACAGCTTGCAGAGAGGTACAAGGTCTAGCAGGCAATGCCCGGGGAAGAAGAGTTCCTAGCCAAGCTGCGGGAGACCTTCCAGGTGGAGGCCGAGGAACATTTGCAGGCTATCACCGATGCCCTCCTCCGCTTGGAACAGGGTCATCCCCCGGCAGAGACAGCTTCCCTGGTCGAACAGGCCTTTCGGGAGATGCACAGCTTGAAGGGGGCAGCCCGCGCGGTCAACCTGGGAGAAGTGGCAACTCTTTGCCAGTCCATGGAGACCACCCTGGCGGCTTGGAAGAAAGGCGAACTTACACCGGAACCATCCCTCTTTGATCAGTTGCATCGCGGGTTGGATCAAGTTCGCGCTCTTCTCGCCATCGCTCCTCCTGTCAGAGAACCTGCTCCTACAATAGAACCCGAAGAAGAGACCTCTTTTTTCCCACCGGATCAATCCATTCCGATCAGCCGGGAGGCGCCCCCTCCGCCGAGTCAATTAAATGCGGTCAATGGTCCAAGGTTCCCAGTCCCAGGTCAAGAAGACCTTGGATCCCAGACCAAGGCAGCGACCCTCTTTCACGCTCCCTCCTCCTCCCTGACCATTCGCGTATCAGCCACAAAGTTGGATCAGCTACTGTTGGAAGCAGAGGAGCTGCTCTCGGCCAAATTGGCTTGGAGTCAACGGACGGGAGATTTGCGGGAGATCCTCGTTCTCCTGGAACAGTGGCGGAAGGAACAACGAGCCTCTTCGCCGGTGTACCCATCTTCACCGAAAACCCTGCATAGGATCACAGACTCCCCAGTGAAAAACAAATCCGATTCCTTGCGGGAATGGGATCAGAATGTGCAAGCCAAACTCGCCTCTCGCCTGGCTTCGCTCGAGTTGGCCATGCAGGAGGATGTCCGTTTCCTTTCGGGAATGGTGGACCAGTTGCTGGAGGAGGCCAAGAAGCTCCTTCTCCTGCCTTGTGCCACGCTGCTGAGCATCTTCCCGAAGCTGGTCCGGGATCTCTCCCGAGAACAGAAGAAAGAGGTTGAACTGCGCATCCAAGGGGGAGAAGTCGAAATCGACAAACGCATTCTGGAGGAGATCAAGGATCCCCTCATTCACCTCTTGCGCAACGCCATCGATCACGGCATCGAGCGCCCGGAAAGCCGCATTGCCGCGGGCAAGCCTTCCACCGGGACGATTCGCCTTCATGTCACCCAAGTGGGGAACAAGGTGGAGGTGCTGGTGGCTGACGACGGAGCGGGGATCGACCCCCGTCAAGTGCTGACCTCGGCTGTCTCCCACGGTCTGCTTGGCGAGGAGGAAAGCCAGGCGCTCTCCCAAAGGGAAGCAATGGCGCTAGTATTCCGCTCCGATGTCAGCACCAAGGAGAGGGTCACGGAGATCTCCGGCCGCGGCCTGGGCTTGGCCATTGTGCGTGAAAAAGCGGAAAAGCTGGGGGGCCAGGCCTCCGTAGAAAGCAGGCTCGGGCAAGGATCCTCTTTCCGTCTGTTATTGCCCATTACCCTGGCCCGTTTCCGTGGTGTGCTGGTGAGTTCCGACGGGAGAATGCTGGTGATCCCCACGGCTCACGTTGAGCGCGTATTGCGCGTCCACCAAGAAGAGGTGCGCAAAGTGGAGGGTAAAGAGATGCTGGCACTGGGGGGAGAACCTCTTGCCTTGGTGCGCCTGGGGGAAGTCCTGGGGTTCCTTTCCGCTGTCCCTAGAACCGTACCAGCCGCTATTTTCCCGGTCTTGATCCTCACCGCAGCGGGGGAACGGATCGCCTTCCAGGTCGACCAGATCCACTCCGAACAAGAGGTGCTGGTGAAAAGCCTGGGCAAACAACTGGCCCGGGTGCGCAACGTAGCAGGAGCGACTGTTCTAGGAACGGGCCGGATCGCCCCTATCCTCAATGTCTCAGACTTGCTGAAAAGCGCCAAGAAAACGGCCGGGGCGGCTCCTCGCCTGGAGCCTGTGGCAACAAAACGCCGACGGGCTTCGATCCTGGTGGTGGAGGACTCGGTCACCTCGCGCATGTTGCTGAAAAACATCCTGGAAGCCGCGGGCTATTCCGTGCGCACGGCTGTGGACGGGATGGATGGATGGACCACCCTCAAGAGCGAGCCCTCCGATCTGGTGGTGAGCGACGTCGATATGCCGCGCATGGACGGCTTCGCTTTGACCCAAGCCATCCGCGGCGATCCCAAAGTAAGCAACCTGCCAGTTGTCCTGGTGACTGGGAAGGAAACCCGGGAAGATCGCGAGCGGGGGATCGACGCCGGGGCGAACGCCTACATCATCAAGAGCAGCTTCGATCAGGGCAACCTGTTGGAAGTCATCCGCGGCTTGCTATGAGGAGAAAACTACTCCCATGATCCGGGTCTTGATTGTTGATGATTCGCCGACCGCCCAGCAGCTCTTGAACCGTCTGCTTTCCCAGGATCCAGCCATTGAGGTGATCGGCATCGCCAAGGATGGGAAGGAAGCCCTGGCCAAAGTTGCTGCAGATCGCCCCGACGTGGTGACGATGGATGTGGTGATGCCCGGCATCGATGGGATCGAGACCACCCGCACTTTGATGGAGAACATGCCCCTGCCGATCATCGTGGTCAGCAGTGTCCTCAATCAGAAAGAAGTTAACCTCACCTTCCAAGCCTTGGCGGCAGGCGCCTTGGGGGTAGTGGACAAACCGACCAGTTCATCACCCGGTAGCGATTCCGGCAGGCGTCTGCTGCACATCGTCAAGGCTATGGCGGAAGTGAAGGTGGTGCGACGCCGTCCGATTTCCAGCCGCCCCAGCGACTCAGCAGCGGTCCCCTCCCTTCTAATGGGGACAGATTTGAAATCTGTCCCCATTAGAAGGGAGGGTTTTCGCGGCGTCGCCATGGGCGCCTCCACCGGGGGGCCACCGATCCTGGTCCGTATCTTGAGTGAGCTGCCCGGGGATTTCCCCCTGCCCATCCTGATCGTGCAACACATCTCCCCAGGTTTCATCCAGGGGATGGTGGATTGGCTGAAAGACTCCATCCACCTCTCAGTTGAGCTGGCTCAACAAGCTGCCCCTCTTCTGCCAGGTCATGTCTACCTTGCGCCGGATGACTGGCAATTCGGATTGGATGCCGCAGATCGTGTCACCCTTAGCAAGGATCCTCCGGAGAATGATCTTCGGCCCTCGGTCTCCTTCCTCTTTCGCTCCGTTTCCAAGCGCTGGGGAGCGCAGAGCATCGGCGTGCTGCTGAGCGGGATGGGCAGCGACGGCGCGCGTGAGCTGGGCGCCATTCGCCGGCAGGGCGGGGTGACGATCGCCCAAAACGAGGAGAGTTCTGCCGTGTTCGGCATGCCCGGCGCAGCCGTGACTTTGGGAGCCGTCGATTTTCTCCTGGGCCCGGAGCAGATCGTCACGACCTTGGAAAGCCTGGCTTATCAATCCATGTCTGAACGGTGAGGGTATCGAGATGAAGAACATGCTGCCGCAGCCTCTTATCATCCAAATTCTGGTCGTCGAGGATAGCCTTACCCAAGCAGCCATGCTGGAACACATCTTAACTGGGGAGGGGTACCGGGTGGAGGTAGCCCGAGGAGGGCAGGAAGCGTTGGATAGGCTGGCGGTCAGCTCGATCCAACTGGTCATCTCCGATATCGTCATGCCGGAGATGGATGGCTTCGAGCTATGCCGGAGGATACGGATCAATGAAAAGACGCGTCCCATCCCGGTCATTTTGCTTACCGCCTTGACCGACCCCAAGGACATCATCCAAGGTCTGACAGCCGGGGCCAGCAATTTCATCACCAAGCCGTACCAGAATGAATATCTCCTGGAACGGATCCGCAATGTCTTGGCTCACAAAACACTGAAAGAAGCGGAGCCTTCACGGATCGGGATGGAGTTCATCATCAACGATCAGTCTCATCTTCTATCGGCAGACAGGACGCAGATCGTCGACCTTCTCTTGTCCACCTTCGAGACAGCGGTGCAGAAAAATCTCGAGCTGCAGCGGGTCAACGAAGAACTGATGGAAGCCCAGCATCGCCTTGGGGAGCAAGCGGAAGAGTTGCGCATGCTCTCCTTGACGGACGAGCTGACCGGCCTTCCCAACCGGCGGGCTTTCATTACTTTAGGCGACCATGAGCTGAGAGTAGCCCAACGCTCGGGTGAGTGGGTCTTCCTCCTCTATATGGATGTTGACCAATTCAAGCAGATCAACGACACCCTCAGCCACGCCGTCGGCGACCAGGCTTTGAAGGATGTCGCCAGC
>CAYXFH010000154.1:0-4534 GCA_964464245.1 uncultured bacterium | reverse complement strand
CAACGGCTGGAATGTGCAACTGGCGGACAGCGTCCTGCCGGCCTCGCTATCCCCCGCCTTCCCGGTGAGCAATTACGATGATGGCTACCACTTGGTGACCACCGGCACTATCCTCTATGGGCTGGGGCTGGGCTGGGCGCGTCCGGGAGGCGCGCAACAGTTCGCCTCCACCCTTTCCGGAGGGATTCTCAACAACAGTTGGGTTCTGGACATCAATACATTGAAGGCTCAGGAGAGCGGCAAAGGCGGCAGTTGCACCTACTCCCAGGCCAACGGCTTCAGCGACCGTTCCTTCTCTCCCGGGGTTCGTTTTTCAGCCAAGGGTGGAGCCACTTATCGACTAGATATCAACGGAATCTACCAGAACTTGCGGGGATTCCTCTACACGGGCGCCGTTCCCCTGCAGGCCAAGGTCCGGATCACCTATCAGATGGACCTGTGGCTGGGAAAGTGGCCCGATGCGGGCGGAGATACCCAACTCGGCGCCTGGATAGGGGTTTATGATTACACAACCAGGCAATGGGCAGCAGGCACTTCCATCTGGAGCTGGAACGCGCATGGAGGGCAGAGTTCCTCCGGGTGGAACAAGCAATACGGCACCAACGGCATCGTCACCCAGGAACTCCAACCGACATTGCTCACCGGGCACAGCTACGGCTTCTGTATCGGCATCTCCTCCACCACCTGGATCACCAAGAACCCAGCGACGGGGAATCTTTCCTACAGTGAAAGCCGGAATTGGATCACCTTCAAGGGAGCCACCATCCGTTTCTAGGATCGTCAACCAAACAGGCGCGGGAGCTAGAATCTTTCCGCGCCTGTTTGAAGTATCGCAAGTCTGGAGGCAGGTCTCAGGGATTGATCAAGTCTTTCCCGGTTTTCCTTCCGCGCTGGATAAGATTACGCAACAGCAAGATGCCAGAGATGCCAAGCTCCACAAGCGCGAGCCAGTAGATGCCGATCGACACAAGAAGCAGTGTCCAGATCCAGCCGGTCGGTTCCCTCTGCTCGGAGGCCAATCCGGAGATTTCGGCAAGCACCTGGCCGCCGATCAACATCCCCGCCAGGATGCCAAAACCCCAACCGATCAGTCCTCGGCGCAAGCGAGTTCGCAGCGCTGCCCAGAGAAGCGCTCCTCCTCCCACCAGCGCCACGGGGAAGAGCTCAAGCGGCAAAAGATAGTCAAAACGGAAGTTGTGGCTTCGGATCGATCCGGCTACAGATAGCACAATAGTGGCCACGATCGGGAACCATGCCAGCACCGTCCCGATCACGGCTAGGACTTTGGTGAGAACGTCCTTCTTCTCCATTCCACCGTCTCCTTTGGTTTCGTCTGTCATGTTAACGATGAACTTCATCGAGCCTGATGTAAAGATCCAACCTCAAACACTGGATCCGGTTGGATTCAAGCACCCTGACCAACGCTCTAGGGGCTGTCCTTATTACGATTGGATTCTCTCGTGATTGCGTCGTTTGAGGCGAACCATCGAGCGGAAAGACAAGCTTGCCGCTAACGAGCGCGGGTTTTCCTTCCATCTCCGGGGGAGCCTTGATCAAGGCTGGAATGCGGGATCAACTTGATTTGAAGCCGGCATCCAACGGCTTGCGCATACTTCCTGATGGTTGCCAGGGATGGAGTGTGTTTGCCTGCAGCTTCCAGGCGCGAAACGGAACTTTTCGTCGTTCCCATTAATTCCGCAACCGCTTTCTGAGTGAGACCGGATCGTGAGCGTGCGGCAAGCATCTCGCGAATCAGGCCATACTCTTCTTCCAAGTCCTCGTATGCCTTCCGAAACCCTTCCTGTTTTTGAGCATCCTGGAGAAAAGCATCATGGTCGTGGGGAACTGGTTTGTATTTCAGATCAGCCATTCAGAACCTCCTTCATCCTTCTTCGGGCAATCCGTAATTCCTTCATAGGTGTGTCTCCCGTTTTCTTGATGAACGCGCTTAAGATCACGATATGTTGACCGACGAGGAAACAATAAAATGCCCGGCCAACTCCTTCCGGACCATGGGGCCGAAGTTCGAAGAGTTCGTCTCCCAAAGCGCGTGAGTGCGGCATACGTAGACTCGGTCCGAACTCCATTAACAGTTCCAGCAAACGAGCACAATTCGGCAAGACCCCAACAGGTCAGCTCTCGACTTCATCTTTAACGGATAAATGAAAATAGAAGATCAAGTAGGTCACTCTTGGAGGTTAGCAAAAATGAGAACTATTTTCAGCACCCCGATCCCCTTTCCATGGAGCGAAAAAGTGAAATTCGCGAACTTCAATCCAAAGGAAAAAGATAAAAGATGAAGGTTTCCCTCCCAAACCAACTGAACGCGGTGATAACTCGGAAGGATCTGGGAGGCGCTTACTGCCAGAACGGACTTGGATGGCCTGCGGGGAATAGTCGGTTACAGAAGATGCACACAAGATAGCGCAATCATTGGCATCGGGGAATCAGTTGGTGCGATGATTGGATTGCAACGAAAACCCAGGGAAGGGCGTATGCGATTCAACACAGATGCTTCATTTATCGGGATAGCAGGATTGAAGCACACCCATCAGGGTCAGGTGGCGGACTTCCAGCGATGGGCGGCACAAGGCGATTGGGAACGGTTCCATTCCAGCCACTACGACTGGTGGGCCTTCCCCATCGATCAAAAGAGCGGCTACGGGTTGATGTACACGGTGTATGAGGGCGAGATCGCCGAACTGAAGAGAGACAGCTCCTTCCTGGAGGACTATTGCAGGGGCGTCTCCCTGGTGGCAGCATCCTGGGGCTGGGATCTGGACAATCAATCCCATCTTGCCGATCCCCAGCCTGGACAGAGCTAGCGCCAATGGCCGGTGCGATTGTACAAGGCGGCTCGATCGGTCAAACTCTTCGGTTACCAGGATCTCTTTGAATCATTGAGGAAATACGCACGGGAATTGATCGGGCAAGGAGAGCCCTTCTCCTACGCTGGGCATGACCTCAGTGGGCTCTTCGAATGACGGGTTCGTGAAAGCAACATTTGGATTGGGGATCAGTGCTATGCTTGAAGCTAAGGTTGACTGAAAAGGAGAGTGAGAATCAGATGAAACCTCATTTCGTCCGGATGGCAACAAGGTGGCTGGCAGTAGCCTTGTTGCTGGTTGCCGTTTCCTCTTGCACGGGGGTGGCGTCAGAAACGCCGGCCCAGGGAAATGTTGACGATTTGAAGGCGGGGATGGAGAAGGCTGGCTTCGTCGTTGCGGAAGGGGTGTTCGAGGCCTTCGATATCGTCAAGATGTACGACGCCGGCCTGATTACCAGTTGCTGGGGGAATAATCCCAGCACGCCCTACATGGTCTACAAGCTGCCCCTGGCGCCGGGGCAAACCGTTCCCAACATGATGACGGAAGGCGTGATCAACCCGGAGCGGGAGGGTTTGTGGAACGATTTCCGCCTGCGAGCCGATGAAGCCATCGTCTTCATCGGCCTCACCCCACCTGAAGTGGACTACTTCAGTTATCGCAGCTACCTAGGGGTGCGCTACTTCCCTGCCGAAGGGAAAGCGCGGAGGGTCTTCGCCAGCCTCGGTGACACCATCAACCACCTGGAGATCAAGACAGCCGGCACGCCCGATGGGGCAAAGGGGAATCCCTTCGGCCAGGAAACGATCATCATCACCACAGCGGACAAAGGCACCGACACCCGGGTCCGCGCGGCCATCCAGGCCGCGCGATATCCCCTCTCCATCGTGAACACCGATACCATCCCGGCTGGATTGGTGAAGATGGGCTTGGACGCACAGGCAGACAACTTCGTCTTCATTCACCGAGTGGCCTTTTTCAAGGACTCGGCCGCCGGGCAAAAGTACCTGAGCCAACCGATAGGGAGAGTCTTTCGGGTTACCCCGGCTGCACTTTCCACTCCGGACCCTTTCCCCGTGCAACCGTTGAAAGTGCGCGGCACCGGGGACACCTCTGAACTGAACCTGATGGCTGCTGTAGACGAACTGCGCCAAGCCATCCTGACCAAGCACGGCAGCGCCAACGCCAGGGAGCTTGGCACCCGGATCTGGCTCCTGGAAGGGAATGACGCCATCCAGCGCGGCGTGGACGTGATCGGGGAAAACCGGGACACCATTTACTTGTGCAGCGATTCCTTCACCCTGGCGGACAAAGCGGATGAGTACCTGATCGTCTACGGAGTGAACCATGCCGCCAGCGGAAAGGCCATCTACTCCAACTTCGGCATGTACGGGGAGAAAGCCATCAATGGGGTAGGCGCCATCGCCAGTGAAACCCTGGCCGGCACGGCGGAAGCGTATCTGCCCAACAATCCTGCCGCCAAGTACCTATACGTCTATAAAGTGGCCCGCAACGCTCGCGGCGATCCCCTCTGCTTGGAGGTGAAGTATGGTGTCGGCGCAGCGGGTGTGGACCTGGATCAGGAAGCCTTCATCGGTTTCCGGGCATACGTGGAGCCGAGCACAAGGGTCGGGCCGAATTGGTTCGAAGTCCTCTACGACAGGGTGATCAAATTCAGCGCCATTGAATAAAGCCGCATCAGCGAGGCT
>CAYXFH010000153.1:0-6649 GCA_964464245.1 uncultured bacterium | reverse complement strand
CATTGGAGCTTCCCCACCCCTTGGCTTCACCGTAGACCCCGCCAAAGAACACCAGTCGTTCCCCACGCCGATCCCAGGCCAATCCGGCGAAGTAGCATGCGCTGGGCGATCCCTCGATAGGCAGGAGAGTCCACTGCCGGGTGGTAAAATCGAAGAGGTAGGTTTCTTGATAAGCATCGGTGGAGCCCAGATCCCGGCCACCATAGAGCAAGGCGCCCCCTGCGGCCGGCGCGCCGGTCATCACATGGCCGGCCCTGGGAGCGGGCCCCTGGAGAGGGGTGATTTGCTCCCAGATATTGGTGGAAATATCGTAGAGCCAGGTGTCATCCAGGGAAACCTGGCCCGAATATCCCCCGAAGAGGAGCACTTTGTCGCTCTGTGCATCATAGCTCAGGGCCGCATAGGTCCGGGCCGGGGGAGGGTTGATGGGATCCAACCGGGTCCACTCGCCACTGGCTGGGTTGAAGGACCAGGTATCGTTCAGCGTCTGGTATACAAAGAGGTCCGGCGAGTCGCGTCCGCCGAAGAGGATCACCCGGTCCCCCGCCCAGACCATCGAGTGCCCGCCCCTTGCCATTGGCCAGCTCTGCGGAGACAAGGCTCGCCAACTCTTGCCAGGGAGATCCAGCAACATCGTATCGTCCATAAGTGCGCCGATTGAGGAGACTCCCCCGAAGAGGAGGGCCGTCCGGCTGTCGCCAAGGAAGACCAGCGGGCTCTCGTAACGCGGGGAGGGCGGATCGTCCACTGTTAGCGGTTCCCAGGCCGATGCCCCGGGGGCCAAGGTCCAAAGATCATTGAGGTCATACGGCGGCATGCTTCTCCCGCCGAAGGCCACCACTTGTCCGGATACCGGATCAGCGTCCATCCCAAAACTGTTGCGTGGGTCCATCAACGATCCGCTGCGCAGATCCCAAGTTGGCGCGATGCCGCCTGCCTGCACTGCTTCAGGGGGGAAGAGCGACAGCGCGGCAGTCGGGAAGGGCAAGACCGAAATCAGACAGACAACCAGAAAGAGCAACTTCAACAAACGCAGCGCTCTGCTCACCATTATCTCACCAACCTTTCGCGGTGGTCCGCATGTCTGGAATCATCATAGCACGCTGTCGGCAGGGGAAGGCCTCAACCCGTGCGCTTGCGGATGATCTCCCGGCCGGCTGACTTCAAATCTGGATCGGTGGAATTAGCCACCCTGATTGCCCTTGAAAGACTTTCGGGATATGATCTCCGCCGATGTGATCGCCATCGGCCTCTGGTCCACCCGGGCTCCCAGTCAAATCGTGGAGGAGATCAGCAGATAGGGCGTAGTATTGCGGAGGAAAAAAGATGTTGGATGAGGATTTGGAGAAGTTTATCGCGAGAGCCTGCCAGCTTGGCGCTGTGGAAGCGAAGTTGATCCTTGCCGCCAGTGTAGTCACGGGCTGGGCGCGGTTTAAGTGCCAGTTCGGATGCGCAGGGTACAACAAAAGCCATTGCTGTCCCCCCAATACGCCGACTCCCCATGAGACCCAGGAGATTCTTCGTTGCTACCATCGCGCTTTGCTGATCCGCTGTGCAAGTGATGAGCTTCCCACCAGGATCGTCACCGCGCTGGAACGGGAATTCTTCTTGGCTGGTTGCTACAAAGCTCTCGGGCTCGGCGCCGGACCTTGCGACCTCTGTGAAAAATGCGGTCCCACGAGATGCGTTCACCCCAAGGAGACTCGACCTGCCATGGAAGCTTGTGGTATCGATGTCTTCGCCACGGCGCGCGCCAATAGCTACCCGATCGATGTCCTCGCAGACCACTCTTGTGCTGAGAACAGCTACGGCCTTGTCTTGATCGATTGACCGCGCTTTCTGGAAAGCCTCAATGGCCCGTCAATCGCGCCAATGACCAGGAAGCCTGTTCGGCAAGGATCGGATCGGGGTGGCGCAGGTAGGGGCGGATGCTTTCTTCGATAGCCGGTCCGGCGCTATTTCCAGCCGCCGCAAGGCAGTTGCGCAGGAAGCGCGAAAAAGGAAGACGGCCAAGGGTGTGGCCGGTGAAAGCGGCCTGAAAATGGAACTCATCCATGGCCAAAGAGGAGGGGATGGAGAGCCTCCAACCGGGGCCGGGCGGTGGATTGGAGCTGCAAAACGGGGCACAGGAAGCCTCCTTGTTATAGGGGCAAACTTCCTGGCAAACGTCGCAACCAACCAGTCTGCGTCCTAATGCCAGCCGCGCCCAATCGGGGAGAGAGCCTGGCTGATGCAAGGTGAGGGTATCCAGGCAGCGCTCAGTGCGAAGATGAAAGAAGGGGGTACTGGGGAGGATCGAACCACTCTGGTTTACCTCCAGAGCTCCAGCAGGACAGGCATCCAGGCAGAGCCTGCAATCACCACAACGGCTGACTGGGGTATGCTTAAGCTGTCCTTGCTCAGAGGTTTCGCTTGCCTCCAGCTCTTCCCCCAAGAGCAACTCGCCGAGGAGAAGACGCGAGCCCCAGGTTGGGTGAAAGAGCAATGTGTTCCTCCCGCGCCATCCCAACCCGCTTCGCCACGCCCATCTTTTCTCCTGCAGAGGTCCCTCCACCAGAACCTTCACCCGCAAGCCCGGGAGATGTTCTTGCAAGGTCTTGGCGATGCGGCGTAGCCTTTCCTTCAATGTTCCGTACCAATCATAGGCGGCAAAGGCAGCGATCCTTCCCTCCAGAAAGCTCAGTGGCGATGCAGGAGCCGGGTAGGGGAGGACGAAAGAAACTACAGTGCGAGCCCAAGGGAACCGCAGTCGGGGGTCGATCCAATCCTCCTGTTTGTCTTCTCCCTCCATCACCGCTTGAATCGGGATCCAGGCGATGGCCAACCCTTCTTGTGCGGCGCCCTCACGGAGGAGCGCCGGCAGCATCGCGGTCAGGGACGACATCTCAGCCTGCGGCAGCAAGTCACCAGCCTGCGGCAGCAAGTCCTTTCCTGGCTAATGCTGGCAGCGAGGGCAGAAGTAAGTTCCCCGCCCCTCCAGCTCGATCCGAGCAATCCTTCCCGGACAACGCGTACAAGGCTGTCCGTCTTTGCCGTGTACGCGCAGGTAAGAGCGGACCTCTCCACGGATCCCTGTCCCCATTCCTTGGATAGACTGAACTATCGCCCAGCGTAGGGTATCGGGGATGCACTTGGCCAAGAGATCCTGCTCCTGCGCGTTGAGGTCGCGGCTCTTGCGGGTGGGATGAAGGCGAGCACAAAAAAGGATCTCGTCGGAGAACGCATTTCCGATCCCGTTGACCAACCGCTGTTCCATCAGCGCGAATTTCACCGTGCCGGGGTAAGACTGTAGTATCTGTTGCAAGTACGATGGCGTGAAAGCGTCTTCCAGCGGATCCGGTCCCAGCAAGCGCAGCTCAGGGCAGTCCTGGAGGCCTCCCGCGGGGTGGTAGGTCAAGCGCATCCAGCCGGCACGGTCCAAGAAACGCAACTCTTGATCCCCGCTGAAGCGGAGGGTTGCCACGGCAGCCTTCTCTAGGGCTTGTGAGGAGGGAACCCAGTCCATCTCCCCGTGCAGCATCAGGTGAATCGATAGAGTTCCCCCGCCAGGTAACAGGAAAAGAGTGAACTTACCCTGACGTTGTACTTCGCCTACCGTCTCTCCCACCAGGCCGGCGACGAATGCCTCACCGGTTGGAAAGACGCGTTTGGGGCGGAATACCTGGGCTGCTTCGATGCGATGCCCCGTAACTTTCGGGATCAGGTTGTGGAGGATCGCCTCCAAATCAGGTAGCTCGGGCATCTCCCGCACCCCTTAAAAGAGGCTGATTTGAGCAGACACCCGGGGCATCTGCTCCTGTTCTTCGCGGGGGATCAGGATCTGTCCGGACCTTCCGTCATAACCCGGCGCCAATTGAACTTTACCGCTGCGGACTTTGGCGATGGCCTGCACTACAGTTGGGCTGGCGACTTTTTCCAGGTAGGAGAGGGGGACGTCCAAAAGAACGTTCAACTCATTACCGAAAGCCTGCACAAGCCGTAACGCCTCGTTTTCCACCAAGGAAGCCTCGGATTGTAAACGCAGGACTTGTGAGAGGATCTCCCGCAACGGCATTAAATGAATGAAGGGGATGGCGCCCGGCGGGGTTTCCTGCGCAGGACGGTCGGCCAACTCTTCCACCCGTTGCAGTACGCCCACCGATAGGGGGCGCCCGCAGACCGGACAAAGATTGGTCGGGGCGGAACTTTCCCGGCCAACTGCAGGCGGTTGGTCGGCGCCCAAGCTGGACTGGCTTTGTTGCGGGGGAAGAGAGAAACGGCAACTGCGGTGGCCGTTGTAATGGTATTTGCTTACCTGGGGATAGTACTCCAGGGTGTATAGCAACCTCTGCGGATCTCTGCTGAAAAGGGTGTCGCGGAGTTCACCGAAGGAGAGGGGGGCATTGAAGACCGTCGCCTCACGCCCCAAAGAACGAGGATCGCGGGCATTCGAGCTGGAGAGGAAGGTCTTCCCCTGTAAAGCGCTGATACGCCAAGACATCGGGGGGTCGGAAGCCAACCCAGTCTCCAGGATGGGCGCCTCGGCTGCATCTTCGCCGAAACACTCCTCCAGCGAGTTGAAACCAGCTTTGGCGCTCAGCAGCGAATTAAGCGGGTTCCAGATGTGGGCAGGGACCAAGAAGGTCTCTGGAGAGAGATCCTTTAGCAGCTTCAGCAGGTCATGCGCGGCAATGGAGAGGGCCGGCACCCCGTCCAGGGAGAGCGAGCCATACCGGCGCAAACGCTGGCGGATGCGCAGCGCTGCTTCCAGACTGGGGGCGAAGATCAGGTTGTGCATCTTCCGTCCCCGCCCCTTTTGGCTGAAGAAGCTGGAGACTTCCGCAGTGAGCGCGAAGAGGGTTCCTTTATACTCGTAGAGCCCCTCCAACGCCGCTGGTCGCAGCATCTCCTTCAGCTCGAGGAACCAGGCGGGATGGGTGAAATCGCCTGTGCCAAGGAGGGATAGCCCTTTCAGCTTGGCAAAGTGGGCCATCTGGTCCAGGGTCATCTCCGCGCTGGCGCCGCGCGTGTAGCGGGAATGGACGTGAAAATCGCAGACGAATCGGGTTGGCATCCGCTGATACTCCGAGCCAAAGTGTAGCATGAATGAAGGAGCCGGTTGAGGTTCACCGACGAGGAGCGCAGCCCCGCTTTCTTGAAGGGAAGGGGGCTGTCGTTTATAATGAGCGTGTTTTCCAGCGGAGAGGTGGCTGAGTCGGCTGAAGGCACCCGCCTGGAAAGCGGGTAGGCGTTTACCGCGCCTCGCGGGTTCGAATCCCGCCCTCTCCGCCAGTCGAACGTTTCAGCGTGTTCGCCAGAATCTCGACGCTCCTCAACAAGAGATCAGGTTTGCGCACTTTCTCGATGGTTTCCTTTTATCTTCTCGCTCATTGTCTACTCCGGAAGCGGCCCTTTCCTTTCTAGCCAAGCTTGTAGTTGGCGCAAATGGGCCTCATCGTGCTCGTAGGCATTGCTAGCGATAACAGTCCACGGCTGCCAATCGGGGGGTATCCCGGGGAAGCGGCCAGGGTCAAAGAGATCCTCCTCCGGCAGCGATTCCAGGAGGTCCAACAGTTGGGTGAAGGCGCCTCTCGCCTCTTCACGGATCTCCTCCAAGGGGCGTTCCCGGTTCTCCAGGAAGATCGCCTCATTGCGTCGCTCGATCGGCCAATCCCAACGCAAAGACCCAACCAAGGCGTGCGTCTTGAGGACGCCGACCATCTCCCGCTGGCGCCAGCTAAGGTGGGCGATGAGATCCTTCACTTTCCAGTTTCCCCACCGGCCACTCCAGCCACCTCCATCTCTTCAAGCAGGATTTCGGCTAACGCCGACTCCCATCGATGGCGCCCCTCTATCACCAGATCCAGAAAATCCGCTTTCGTCAAGGTGCGCTCCTAAAAGACACGCTGCCGCGGGCTATCAACTGTCTTCGATTTTGGCATGACACTGCGCGATAACTGCCAAGGATGAATCCTAACTTGGTCAGCGACGTTCAGGCGACTTTTCAGGTGGCGAGGGAGGAGAGGCGATCGCGGAAGCGACCAACGGCCGCGAACGGTGCGCCTGCCGGCTCGATGCAGGTAGCGCGGACAGGGTGAAGGGGCGAAGAACCCGCAGCGAAATAATCAGAGCAACCGCTTGAATGGCCGCGCCCGTCCAGAAGGAGGGGGTGGGATAAATGTCATAGGAGGATCCAGCCCAAAGGGGACCGACCGTGCGACCGAGGGATTGAAAGGAGTTTCCCAACCCAAGAGCGGTTCCTTGCCCGGTAGTGGCTCGTTTGGAGATGAGGGTGTTGACGGTAGGACCCAGCAAGGTGCTGCCGATGATGTAGATGACGGTGGAGGCAAAGAGTCCCCATAGGCTAGGCATTGCCGCCATACCGATAAAACCAACGACGCTGATGGCCAAACCGGCCTGCATCAGCCGATCCTCCCCAAATCGCCGGACTAGGGGAGCGAAGAGAATCCCTTGCTGGATCACCGAGAGGATACCGATTGCTCCCATCCAGATTCCTAACTGAGAGGGCCCGATGGCGAATCGGTCCTGAGCGTATAACCCCAACACGCTCTCCATGTTAGACATGGCGAAAGCCACCAGGAAGGCCATCAGGAAAAGGAATGCGGTAGGACCGCTGCGCACAGCTTGCCATAATTGGCTCAACTGGTTG
>CAYXFH010000152.1:0-4146 GCA_964464245.1 uncultured bacterium | reverse complement strand
GTTACACATCCTGAAGTAACAAGCGAGAAGCTGGCTGATTTTGTGTCTGGGCGAGGGCCGATCCGCATAGGATTGAGGATTGCCGTTTTACAGGGGGTGATGGACCAGGCCCCCATTGAGCAGCTCAGCCGCAGGCATCATCTGTCTCGCCAAGGCCTCTTTGATCTCGTCAGGCGGGGGAACGAGAAGGGCATTGCGGGTGTGGAAGAAGAAAAGCGTTCCGGTCGGCCCAGGAGGCTGATAAGGGAAATATCGGATACGCTGAAGGAGATCTTGTTGCAACCGCCGACGAGCCAGGGATATAGTCAATCTCGTTCGGATGGCCCCCTGGTCAGAACCTACCTGAAGGAGAAGCATGGGATCGAAATCGGGCACAGCCAAGTCAACAATTGGATTCACTGCCTTGATTTTTCCCTTCAGCGGGGACGCAAGAAGTATCGCCAAGCAGACCCTGAAGAACAGGAGGCATTTGTCGAGGCGTTAAAAAAAAGGCTCCGGAATCAGCAACCTGATGAAGCGATTCTTTTTTCCGATGAAGCAGGCATTCAGTTGGATCCGACGATCGCCGCCCAATGGGCGCCCAAGGGACGCTAACTGTTGTTGCCCTCGGATAGCCGGCGAGAGCGCGTTAACCTGTGCGGCATCGTTGATGTCAAGACGATGAAGGCCATCATTCAAAGAATCCCCAGAGGAAATGCGGAAATCTTCATATAACGATGGACTTGATCAAGGAAAGCTACCATGATTACTCAAGAATCACTTTGTTCGTCGATAATGCCAAATGGCATAAGGCCAAACTTGTCAAAGAGTATCTGTCCAAGCAGGAGACGATCGAATTACTGTTTTTTGTGAACGCTCCTAAAAAAAACTTCCTCTCCTCACATAGTTTGAACCAGCGGGGTAAGGACCACTTCGGGCAGAGTCAGCGGGGTAAGCGTCACCCGATATCCCAGATGCTCCAGTCTGCCCACCAATCTCTTGCGCAAGGCCGGGCTCTCCCGCAGGTCGAAATAGTATAACTCAGCCACTTGATTACTGTTTTCCCTACCCCTCCGCCAAAGTGCCGGCGTTGGTGCGGACGATGGAGTCGACGGGCAGGTCCAACAGAGCGGCGATCTCCATCGCAGAGAGGCGAAGGCTCTCGTTCCTCCTTTCCTTCGGATTCTCTTCAGGAAACAAAGAAGCCAGGCGCCGAGCGTGCGCCGACACCTGGCTTACGAGGGAGGGGGAGAGGATCCCTCCGGAGTTAGACAGCATTGATGGCAGAGTTTTGTTAAATCCTTCATGTCATGGATAGCTTCTCTGCAATATTGCAGGACAGCGAATTAAGGAAGCCGCCTTCCTCCAGGACAGCCTGTCCTGCGCCTTTGCCTGCGGCGTACTGCAGGCGCATCGCCGCCCGGCGCTCCTTGAAGGAGGCCGGCAGCGCGGCCTCCTCGATGGCTCGTTGCCGCTCCACCTCGTACATCTTCAGGAAGTGGGCCCGCAGCACCGCGCTTTCCTCATTGTTGAGGGCATGCCAACCGATGGACTTGGCCACCCTTGGCGCCGGGGTTGGCAGGCTGGCCAGCCCTTGGTCCGGATCATCCCAGAACTTCCAGATCGACTCCCTGACCATTTGCCAAGCTTGGGCCGCCTGGGGGATCTCCTCGTCCGGATGGAGGAGGCGCACTATCCGGCGCCGGATCTCGGAAGGCTTCGGGCAAAAAGGAGCGCCTACCAAGAGAGCCTCCTCAAAAGCAGCCTCGGCCAAAGGATAGGGCACATCAGTCAGCGTCCGTTGCCACAGAGAGAAGGCCGCCGAGGAGACGTCGGGAGCATCCCGCCAGCCCTCCGCCAGTAAAGCGAGGAAGCGGCCGGTCTCTTCGCCGGTCAAGGCGCGCTCTCCTTCTTCATCTGTTCGCTCAGACGAAGCCAGGCTTCCGCTTTCGGGGAGGCGTGCGGCGTCCCTTCGCGGAGGCGGCGGTCCGCGTGGCCTGACGATGTCTGGGGGAGCGTCCCGCGACGGTAGAAGTCCAGCATGTTGGCCACGTTGCCACGGTTCCAGCCAAGCCCGACGTAGGCTTTCACCGTCTCTTCCCAACGAGCCAACTCTCCGTTGCCGCCCACGGCGCTCTCGATCTCCGGCCACCAGGAGCGCACCGGGTAGATCCCGGCGATGCGGCGGAAGGCCTCCACCGCCGGGGGAGGCGGCTCTCTCTCCTCCGGCGCCGCCATCTTCTTCCTGGAAGCAGCGCGGGGTGGCTGGAAGCCGAGAGGCGCTTTGATCACCGCGCTGCCACCTTGGTGAGCCGGGGCGGAAGGCGGCCCGTGGCGCCGAACATCAGTCAGGGGTAGGGCGTGCTCCTCACCGAGAGGCGCAGCCATTTCAATGAGCGGACCATCGCAAGGATGGGAGGCAGTCGCTTCTAGGGAAACAGTCCCACCCAGGGTAGTGGCGGGCGAGGCGTCAGCCCCCAACCGTTTCTCAGGTTGGGGGTCTTTGACTTTGATTTTAGAAGGTGAAGGTGAAGGTGAAACGCTGAGATCGGCGAAATCCGACACAGAACAGCAATTTGTGTTGAGAAGAGCCGCCCCCTCTTTCTTCCCCCAAGGCGGATCGGGGGGAGGGGGGAAGGCGGAGCCTTCCCCGGCTCGCTTCGCCTTGGCGATGTAGGGCTGGGCTTTGTAGAAGGGGCCGGGATCAACGGCCAGGAAGCGCTGCCCTTGGACTTTGTAGCGGTGGACCAAGCCGGCCTCTTCCATCCGCAGCAGCGCCGCCTCCACCTCCTCGGTGCTCACCGGCAAGGCCGGCAGCACGAGCAGCCGCAGCGCCAGCGGATCGCCGCAGGCCCGTCCCCAAGAAACGCTTTCTTGCCAAGGAACCCTCCTTTTCTCTTAAAGAGCGGGAGTTGCCCCGCGGAAGTAGGATGCCGCTTAGGCGGCAGTCAACAGCCGCGCACGTCGCATGCGCGGCTCCAGCAAAGCCAGGGCAGTGCGATACTCAGCCAAGCTGAGGTTTTTCGCCAAGCCATGGCCGACCTTGTTTTCCTTGAGGAACGCGCCAAGGGCGGGCAATTTGACGCGGAGGCGGCCTTGGGCATCGTAGGCGGTGAAGCCGGCGGCCTGAGCCTTCTCAAAGAGGCGGCGCTTCTCCTCGTACTGGCCGTCGGAGTCTTGCTTGACCCAGCAGCCACCGGTGTAAAGAGCTTGGCGTTCCTCCTCGGTTGCCTCTTTCTGGCGGCCGAGACGGCTGGTCTGTTCCAGCATGACCAAATGCTGAGAATACCGTTTGCCCGGGGCAGAGCGGGCGGCGAGCATGCGGCCGGCCTCCTTCAGGCGTTCACACCCCACCGGGGCAGTCAGCTTGATGCGGCAGAACCAACCCGCCTTTGTGGACAGGCGGCGCAACCAGAAGATGGAGAAACCAGCATCCTGCAGCGCTTGACGAATCTCTTTGCTGAGGCTGCGTTCGGTAGAAGGCAGTGATGAGAATGTTCGGTTCAGTGAATCGTGTGGTTCTTGTCTCATCGACGCAATTTGAACCAAGAAAGGGAGGATCATGGAATTGTTCGAGTTATTCATATATCCTTTTTAATAATCTGTTGTGTGCTCATGCGATGATCATAGCACAGTTTTTTTATGTATGTCAAACTACTAAGAGAATATATTCACTAAATAGTTTAATTAAAGAACAACGACGCCATGTATCATATTCTGATACAGGCAAATGACGGTAAATCCTGCGTACATACAGGGGGGAGCGGTTTTCAAAGAAGGGAGATGAAGAAAAAGATACCGTCTTGGACGAGCCAGCGCAACACTGCGTTCAAGAGGAGCTTTTCGAGAGCGTGAGCTGGATGGTTCCAGGGGAAAATGAGGTTTCCACTGAACAGCCTGCGGCAGCATGTCTTCTCCTGTCCTTTCAAAGATTGACACTCAACTTGTGACTGGTCAGAATTGATTTAATCCTAAGGGAGGAAGACGATGTGGGATTCACGATGTAATGAGCGAAGAAGCAGCAGTGGAAGGGCTTGTTTGAAGACAAAGATGCCTTCATGAGGCTCGTCAATTTGGATAGTGGGGTTATTACAGAGGCGAATCAGGCTGCTGGAGCCCGGTTTGGCTGGAGTTATGAAGAGAGAATGACCATCTTACTCGTTGCGA
>CAYXFH010000151.1:0-19019 GCA_964464245.1 uncultured bacterium | reverse complement strand
TCTCTCTCTCTCTCTCTCTCTCTCTGCGCCTTTTCCACCCATTGCTCAACGCCAGGCTGCCCAGATGGTCCGTGCTCGTCGTTCATCGCTGTCTCACTTTCATCGTTCGGCATTTGCAGAGCTCACCGTATTCAGGTTGCTGGTTTCAGGTTGGAAAGTCTTCAAACCATCAACCCAAAACCTAAAACCAGGAACCCTTTCTCTAGCCTGCCGGGGGTTACTCACTTACTCCCGTCTTCCCAGGGCCAGCCGGGAGATGGGCAGGGCGATCTGGAAGGTAGTCCCGCGGCTTTCTCCTTCTGTTTCACTCCGAAAGGTCAGCTGTCCGCCGTGCTCCTCGACGATGCGTTGGCAGAAGACCAGCCCCAACCCGGAGCCCGACTCTTTGGTGGTGGAGAAGGGAATGAAGATATTCTCCTGAACGGCTTTGGGGATGCCGCAACCATTGTCCTGGATACGCGCCAGCAGTTCCTTGCGCTCTTCATCCAAGCTTGTCTCCACGGTCAGAAGGCCTCCTTCCGGCATCGCTTCCAAGGCGTTGGTAAGCAGATTGGCAAAGACCTCGTCCATCGCCTCTATGTCAATCCAGGCCCGCGGCAGATGAGGAGCGTAGCGCCGCACAACCTTCACTTGCTGTGTTTTGGCTGGGGCTCGTACCAAGATCAGAGCCAGCTCCAGGCGTTTGCGAAGGCTGGAGTTGGCGATCTGCAGCCGGTGATATTTGCCCAAGTGGACCAGGTCAGCAGTGATCACGTCCAGCTTGCGCACCTTGTCCAAGATGGCCTGGGTCAACCTGCGCTGGGGGTCTTTGGCGGGAAGCTGCTTCTCGATTGACTGCACCGACAGAGAGATGATGAAGAGAGGGTTGCGGATCTGGTGGGCGATGCCGGCCGTCAACTGGCCGGTGATCTTCTTGGTTGTTTCCCGCTTCAACTGCTCGCGCTCGGTGATGTCTCGGAAGGCGACGACGACGCCTACGAGCTCCCCGGCCTGGTCCAGGAGCGGCGCAGCGTTGAGGTTGATCCAAGAGATGAAGCCGTCCGAACGCTTGAAGCCCATCTCGACATCCTTCAACGGACGAATTCCCCCTATCGTAAAGATGGCGGCCATCTCCTCCGGCGGCATCGGCGTCCCGTCGGGGCGAAGGAGCTCCCACCCCGGGCTATTGTACGGATGGCCTTCGATTTCCGAACGCTTCAGTCTCAGAATGCGTTCCGCCGCAGGATTGGCATGGAGGATTTGACCATCCGGGGCGATCAAGATGACACCCTCGGTCATGGTCTCGAACAAGGTGCGATAGCGCTCCTCGCTCTCCCGTAAAGACTCTTCGGCCCGCTTGCGCTCGGTGATGTCCCTGCCAACGCCCAGGAGGGACAAAGGCTTGCCGTTTTCGTCCCAGATGAGACTAAACATGTTTTCCACCCATAAAGTGGAGCCGTCTTTTCGGTAGAACTCTAGTTCCAGTGGATGCGCGAAATAAGTTGGATCTGCCAGCGCCTTGGGCAGCTCAATGGAGAAAAACTCCATCGCCGACTGGAAAGATGCTGCCGTGAGTTGCTTATCCAGCGGAAGTTGCGCAATCTCCTCAAATGCATATCCCCGTAACTTCTCCACAGATGGACTGATATATGTCGGTTTTAAGTTCAGATCCATGAGCCAGACTTGGTCATGCACGTTGTCGGCCAGCAGCCGGTACTGGGCTTCGCTCTCCCGCAGCGCCTCCTCTGCCTGCTTGCGGTCGGTGATGTCCATGATGTTGCCGAAGACCTTGACAATCCGCGCCTTGTCCCACACCGCGCGGGCTATTGTGCGCACCCACAATCGGCGGCCTGTGGCGCTCGTGAAAGGGAACTCTAAATCATAAGGTTCCCCTTGCTCGGCACACCGCTGGAAGGTGGCCAGGATCACTGAACGGTCCTCCGGATCGTAGCAGGCCACGCTTCTGGCGATGTGTTCCGGCGAGCCGGGCACAAGCTCACCCGGTACGAAATCATGGATGCGATACGTTTCCTCCGTCCAGGACATGCTCTGTTCTTCGATGTCCCACACCCAACCACCGATCTTGCTCAGGCGTTGCGTGGCGCTCAGAAGCTCTTCGCTCTCTCGCAGGGCATCCTCGGCCCGCTTGCCCCCGCCGAGCCGATCAGACCGTTTCTGTTCTTCGTTCATCGCTGTTCCACTTTCATCGCTCGACCTTACTCATTCTCACCGTTTCGCTTTTCCATCGCCGGCCGGGAGAGGGGCAGAGCGATCTGGAAGATGGTCCCGTGGTCCTCCCCCTCTGCTTCACTCTGGAAGGTCAGCCGTCCGCCGTGCTCCTCGACGATGCGTTGGCAGAAGACCAGCCCCAACCCGGAGCCAGACTCTTTGGTGGTGGAGAAGGGAATGAAGATCCTCTCCTGAACGACTTTGGGGATGCCGCAACCGCTGTCCTGAATGCGAACCAACAGTTCCTTGTGCTCTTCATCCAAGCTTGTCTCCACGGTCAGAAGGCCTCCTTCCGGCATCGACTCCAAGGCATTGGTGAACAGGTTGGCGAAGACCTCGTCCATTGCTGCTTCGTCAATCCAGGCCCGCGGTAGATGGAGACCATAACGCCGCACAACCTTTACCCGCTGTGCTTTGGCCGGGGCTCGAACCAGGATCAGGGCCAGCTCCAAGTGCCTGCGCAGGCTGGCGCTGGTGATGTTCAACCGGTGGTATTTGCCCAAGTGGACCAGGTCAGCAGTGACTACGTCCAGCTTATGCACCTTGTCCAGGATGGCCTGGGTCAACCTGCGCTGGGGATCCTTGGCGGGCAGCTTCTTCTCGATCGACTGCACGGACAGGGAGATGACGAAGAGGGGGTTGCGGATCTGATGAGCGATGCCTGCCGTCAACTCGCCGGTGATCTTCTTGGCTGTTTCACGGCGCAGGGCTTGCTCGGTTCTGCGGCGAGCGCTGATATCCAAGCCGCGCAAGAGGGCGCAATGGGCTCCTCGAAATTCCACTCCTTGGAGGGTGCCCGCGATCGGGACTTCTCCGCCGTCGGCTCTGCGAAAGATCAGTCCCAAGGGTTCCCCGATCTTCAAGAGATGGTCCTGCTGGCGCTGGAGAGCGGCGCTGTACTTGTCCCTGTCCGCTTCGACGATGTAGTCCACTAAATCCCGCCCGAGAACCGACCATGGACTTACCTCCCCCAATAGACCGGCCAGGCTTGGGTTGGCGTAGACAAGTTTACCGTCCTGGATAAGGCCGATGTTTTCGGTGGACTCTCGCAACAAAAAGAGGAACCCTTCTTCCTTCAACTGTTCGTTTTCTTTCTCGATCCGCCTCCGCTCGCTGATGTCGCGGGCGAAGAGGGCCAGGCGAGAGACTCGTTCTCGCGCGTCGAGGATCGGGAAGATACGGAACTCGATATCGTGATCGTCGACTCGTTCCTCGAAAGCTACTTCGTGAGCATGCGAGGCAGCCATTTCGGCCATTTTCCGGTGTGATTCGGGAATCGCGGCAGGAACCATGCCTTCTGTCTTTTGCCCACCGACGAGTTGAGGTTTCTTGCCCAGGAAACGGTAGGCCTCGCGGTTGGCCTCTAGGATGGCTCCACTTCGATCGATCAAAGCGATCATATCAGGAGAAGCGTCGAGGATAGCGCGCAGGTCGCCCCGGCTTTGCTGAAGTTCCTGCGCCAACCACAATTCATCGCTGATGTCCTCTTGGTACAAGACCAGGCCATCCACTTCACCGGAGCGAGGGAGAGGGAAGAGGGTGTTGGTGAAGGTCTTGGTTTCCCGGGTCTCCTGGTATCGGATCGGCTGATGGTGAGCGTACGCCTCCTCCAAGATCCGGCGAAGAGTTGCGGCCGCGTCGGCGCTGAGGAAATCCCACAGCGATCGTCCGATCAGATCGTTCCTCGACAGGCCGAACTGGTCAGCTCCGGCTTGGTTGGACGACAGGAGCAACCCCTCCCTCGTCAACAGGTACGCTGGGCCGGAAGATGCGTCGAGGAGGGAGAGAACCATCTCTTGAGCCCCTCCGGCGAGCATGGGCGGTCTTGGCTCGCTCGCCTCTTGCGGCGTTTCCTTCTCCACAATGCCAAGGGTGACCTCGGAGAGGCGCAACAATCCCGATAACGCTTTTCTCCTCGCCAACTCGCGCTCCACTTGCTGATGAAGTTTGGCATTCCCCAATGCTTGTCCCAGGAGCAGGCCGACAGTCTGAAAGAGGGAGAGATCTTGCCCATGTCGAGTCCAGGCTGGATGAAGGCGAAGAAAAAGAATGCCGTGGCAGCTCTCCTGGGAGAGCAGAGGCACGCTGACCGATGGCTGGAGCTGATCCCGCGGAGACATTTCCACGATTCCCCCCGGCGATGAATCCGGCTGGATCAAGGTTAGGTCTTGGCCGACAACGACGCCCTTGGCGACACTGTCTCCCCAGCGAATCATGGAGAGGACCCTCTCCATCTCTGGGCTCCAACCCTGTTGAGCCCGCAGTCGCAGGGTCTCCCCGTCCGGCTCGAAGAGGAAGATGGCGCCCGCCTCCGCCCCCAAGACTTGAAGGATCTTCTCCAGGGACAGGACCATGAGGCGTTCCTGGTTTAAGGTTTGGCTGGAGGTTTGGGCGATGGCGTAGAGAGCGGAGAGTTCCTGATATTTCCGAGCGAGTCGTTGTTTCGTCTCGATCTCTGCGGTCAAGTCGACCAGAACCCCCTCGAAATGGGTGATTTGACCCCCTTCAATCACCGCTTCCGCTTTGTCCGAAAGCCAAAGGACGGCCCCCTCCTGGTTGAGGATGCGGTATTGGCAGTAGCTCCGCTCCCCTTGCAGCAACCTTTCGTGCGCTTCCTCCCAGATGGCGCGGTCTTCCGGGTGGACGATGGTCAGCCAGAAACGGGCATCGAGGAAACGTTCCAATGGATATCCCAGCAAACGAAGGAAAGAAGTGCAGGAAGGCGAGAAGATCGCTTGCTCGGTAACAGCATCGACCCTGTAAGGACAGATCCCAAAAGAGCCCAAATCGATGCGGGCCGCCAGGTCCTCCGCCTTCAGGCGGTCACCCTCGCCGGTTCGCCTCTGCTCCGCCACTTCTCCAGCCATCCGATGTCTCCTCCTTTCGCCAACCGATTCCTCATAAGAACAAACACGCCGCTAGAAGACATGCTGCCGCAGGCTGTTTAGTCCACGACGAACATGTGAAGAGTATAAGATATGGCAATTGTACGCTCATTCCATCCAAGGAAATATAGGGCGATCCCAATCGGACGCCCCACGAAATAATGTAAGCAATGAGATCCGCCAATTGAATTGCCGTGGTCAGGTGGCTGTGGACAAAAAAAGGCTCGGGAATCACCTTGGCGGATCGCGTTCTGCCCTTCAGAGAGAAAAGGGGACAGATTTATTTATTGAGCCTTAAATCGCTCCAACGGGGACAGTTGACTGGCGGCCCGTCCTAAGAGTAACGAAGGATCGGACCTGGCTGATGGGGACAGGTTTAAACCTGTCCCCATCAGCCAGATTGTCCCCATTTGCTGCATGAGGGGAAAAGGAAAGACGGGTAGAATCTCGGGGGTTGGGAAGGCTGAGGAAAATGGGAAAATAAATCTGTCCCCTTTTTCCGATAATATATTCCTGGTACTCTTGTCAGAGACTGACCTTTGTTATTGTTACGCTGGAAAGAACGAAAGGAGCTTTGAAATGCCGTACACCGCTGAGATAAGCCGCACAAATCCGTCTTGCCTCCTCTTCCTTATTGACCAGTCGGGGTCCATGTCGGATCCCTTCGGCGTGGTCGAATCCGATCGGAAGAAAGCCGACGGCGTCGCAGATGCCATCAACCGCCTCCTTCAGAACCTCGTCATCAAATGCGCGAAAGAAGATGGCGTCCGCGACTATTACCACGTTGGCGTACTTGGCTATGGGGCTAACGTCGGCCCCGCTTTCAGTGGCCCTCTAGCCGGCAAGGAGCTGGTTGCGGTCAGCGAGATCGGGAATATGCCGGCTCGCCTGGAGGAACGAACCAAGAAAGTAGACGATGGGGCGGGCGGGTTGGTGGATCAAACGATCCGCTTCCCTGTTTGGTTTGACCCGGTAGCCAATGGGGGCACACCCATGTGCCGAGCGCTCGATCAAGCCCATGGCATTCTGCAGGGGTGGCTGGCGCAGCATCCAGGTTGTTTTCCCCCAATCGTCATCAACATCACTGATGGGGAAGCAACGGACGGTGACCCGACCAGCGCAGCAGACGCTATCAGGAAACTTAGCAGCAATGACGGCGAGGCGATGCTTTTTAACCTGCATCTCTCGTCTCAGCGCATGCCTGCGATCGAATTCCCAGATTCCGAGGCGAGTTTGCCCGATCAGTTCGCACAGTTTTTGTTCCGGTTATCCAGTCTGCTGCCTGCCTACATGCGGCATATTGCCCAGCAAGAGGGATACAAGGTGTCTGACGGCTCGCGGGGTTTCGTCTTCAATGCGGATATGGTCGCCGTAATCCGCTTCCTTGATATTGGGACTCGGCCCAGTGACCTTCGCTAAGGCGGGAACGCAACATGCAGGTGTTCGCGCAAGCATTCTGGGTACAGAAGGCAGGCAACGATAGCAGCGAATACGAGGACGCCTGCTGGCCCGAGAAGCTGCCTTGCGGTCAGGGCGCCAGCTTCCGGTTTGCCGCAGCCGACGGAGCGACGGAAACCTCTTTTTCTAGGATTTGGGCGCTGCAACTGGTCCGCAGCTATTGCAAGGGCCAACTCGACAGGCTTTCCAGCGGAACTGGTCTTGGCGATTTGCAGCAACGGTGGTCAGTTATTGTGCGCAAAAAGCTCGCATGTAGACAGTCAGTGCCATGGTATGCGGAAGAGAAGATTCGAATGGGCGCATTTGCCTCCATCCTGGGCATTACTCTTTCTGATGACTGCCAGCGAATGGGGGGTCATGGCGAGTGGCAGGCGATGGCTCTCGGCGATGCCTGCTTCGTCCAAGTAGGGTGCGAGACCGTCCTCGCTCGATTCCCGCTGGAGAATTCGGCGTCGTTCAACAACCGCCCCCACCTTTTGTCCAGCGATCCCACCTACAACGATAAGATCCTTGACCATCTCTGCACAATGAAAGGGGCCTGGCGCGTTGGCGACGTTTTCTTTCTCATGACAGACGCGTTGGCCTGTTGGTTCCTCAGGGAAGTAGAGGAGGGGCGATTTCCATGGAGGGTTCTCCGCGACCTGGACTCGTCGGCGAAGACCAAGCCGTTCAGTGATTTCGTGGGTGACCTGCGCCGTCGCGGAGCGATCCGAAATGATGACGTCACCCTCTTGCGCATCGAACTAGCCTGAGGAAACAGGATCGCTATGTCATGGCCTACACCGCAAGATTTCAACGAGGCGATCCAGAATCCGATGCTGGCTTTTACCGACGGCGAACTGCAAACCGGGCGCCCCGACCTCACGCCTCTTGGCTTGCCGCGGCCTATCACCGGAGGATTCGCTAGCGTCTATCGACTGCAATGCGGCCAGGCCAACTGGGCCGTCAAGTGCTTCCTCAGACAGTTCGACGACCAGCAAGATCGGTATGCTGCCATTGGCGCGCGCCTCGACCAAGTTCGACTCCCCTACACGGTCGGGTTCTCTTTCCTGAATCGGGGAATCCGAGTGGGCGGGGCCTGGTATCCCATTCTGAAGATGGAATGGGTTCAAGGCGAGCCCCTTAACTCATACATCCAAAATCACCTGGGGCATCCACAAACTCTTCGCACCCTCGCGACTCGCTGGGTTCAAATGATAACGCAGCTCCAGCAAGCCTCTATCGCTCACGGAGACCTCCAACACGGCAATGTGTTCGTCATCAACGGGGATCTTCGGCTTATCGACTACGATGGCATGTACGTACCGGCGCTGGCCGGTCAAGGAAGCCACGAGGTCGGCCACCGCAATTACCAACATCCCTTGAGAACCCAGGATGATTTTGGCCCTTATCTGGACAACTTCTCAGCTTGGGCAATCTACGTGTCTTTGATCGCGCTCACAGTTGACCCCGGTCTCTGGGACCAGTTTGGCGGCGGAGATGAATCGCTGCTCTTCCGGCGGGAGGATTTCCAACGGCCTGAGAGTTCCGATCTTCTTCGCGCATTGGAGAAGTGTACAGACATCCGCATTCGCTCAGTCGCAACGCTCTTCAAATCGGTCTTGGACTTCAAACCGCAGCAAGTGCCGCCCTTGGATGGAGCGCCTGTCCTTCTGCTTGACTCCCACTGGATGGTTGACCACATGGAAACCGGCAAAGCCGGCGCATCGACGAATCTCCCCCCGGAAGGGCGCGCCGGGGGGGAAGAAGCTCCAACTACTCTCCCAGACCCATCATGGATCAGCGATTTTGTCGCTCCGAACGGTGGCTTGCAACCGAGCGTCTCCTTCAGGAATTCCGTCTTCCCCGAGCGGTGCGTGTTGGTTGCTTCGGCGATAGCGTCTTTACTGCTTTTCTTTGTGATCCCCGTGGGCGCGCTGGCAGCGAATCTACGAGGGCCACTGATTCTCCTGGCCGCTTTGATCAACTTTGTCTTTTGGGTCTACCGCTATCGGTCGGAGCCCAGCGTTGCAGATTCCGCCGCCCCAAAGTCGAAAGTAAGAGCGATCAACGATCAGATCTGGGCTGTGGGAGAAGAAATCGAAGCGCGGAAAAGAGAGAAAACGAGCGTTCGAAACCGCGGCGCCGGGGAGCGGGAGAAGATCATGAAGGACCAGAAGAAGACTGTAGAGGCGATGCGGAAGAAAGAAGACATAGCGAGCCAAGAGACTTTTCGAGGCGCTTTAGCCGCCATAAACGCCCGACGACGAGCAGTCCGCCGGCAGGAAGCAGACGCTCTTGAGAAAATCCCGAATGACAGCGGGGCCAAAGCTGCGGCCTTTGACTGTCGGATCGCCGCGCTCGAGCAGGATGAGGCTGCGGAGCTTGAGGATGCCCTGCGAGTTCAGCAAGAGCAGCATATTGCTACTTTTCTTCGCCACTTCACTCTCAATAGAGCTTCCATTCCGGATGTCGGACCAGCCATCAAGTCGCGTCTAAAAGCTGCCGGCTTCCATACCGCCGCCGATATTAACCCTTATCGCGTACAGCTTGTTCAAGGAATCGGTCTTGCCCGGGTGGAGTCGCTTGCCGAGTGGAAGAGATCGATCGAATCGCAGGCTCGGGCGTCTATGCCCCAAGCGATCCCTCAGCGAGAAATGGCTGTCATCCAGGCGAAGCGCCTGGCTCAACGACGTGTGCTGGATGACGAGAGGGGTCTTGAGGAGCAGCGCCGGAAGGATCAAGAAAACGCGATCCGAGCAGGGCGCCAACGCTCTTTAGAACAGTTGGACAGGGAAGAGAGCGACGCCAATGCGAACAGAAGGAGAGAGCATGAGGAGATCGTGATACGGTACGATCCGCAATACCGCGCTTTTCAGGATACCCTGTTGAAGCTCGCAGACGAAACCAACTCTAAGATCCAGGAGATCGATGACAAGATCGTCGAGGTGAAAGAGAGACTTTATCCTCTTATCTGGGACAAGGGAAAGATAGAGCGGCAGCTTAAAACGTTTAAGCGCATTCGTTTCCCCTACTTTGTCAAAAGGGTGTTTTTCGGATAGATGGGGTCAGGTCTTTAGTTTTAGTATTTCTTTCTAATCCGGCTGATGATTGTGTCGTGCAGACGGCTGCTGAAACCCTGCAACAACTCGCGTCGATCGGCATCCTGCGCTTCTGCAAATTCTCGCCGCTTGAATGGACCTATCCACCGACTTGAGCGAAACAGCCTGCGGCAGGCTGATTGGACACCCTGCCGGGGGCTTTCATGCTGCCGGGGGCTGGTAGGATGCCTACTTGAAATGAGCAGGAACCTAGACTATCTTCTCCGACCAGGCCCCAAGACAGGCACAGTTTTCCCATCGGCGGACTCACGAGGTCTTTCCAAGAACCTTTCCCAGGAGACCCCCATGTCGTAGGGCGGGTTTGAAACCCGCCCCTACCAAAGTCGGCCTGGTCAAGCTGGAGGTGGTTGTCCTGGACGGCGCCAATCTCCAAGGCAACGCTTCCCTCCAGGGCAACCGCAGCAAGGAAGAGCTCCAGTTGGTCCTTCATGCCAAAAGCCACAGGCCAGATGCTTCGCTGGCGCTCAGCATCCCAACCCTCCTTATCAACTTGAGCCTCCTCCCCTTCCCCAGGGGCCGTATCCCCAAAGATCTGACCACATGTCATCCAGTACATGCTGCCGCAGGCTGTTTTGACGAAAGCTGCGGACCAGGCTAGGGATGAAATGGTGAGGAGAAGGAGGGCAAGATACGGCGTGAGACAGAATGAAGAGGAGAGTTGGGCAAGAGGCTGGTGGGAAGATAGAAAGCTGGAAAGTGATGCTTGACCCAGACGACTTCGAACCTGGTCCCGAGTTTGGGAGTACAATGGGGAAAAGCATCGAAAAGGAGGAGTAAGATTGACTCGATCCGATTTGCTGCGACGCGTCTTGGGACACAGCCTATTGGGGGTTGCCGCCGGGATCGCCCTGGCTGGCGCTTGGTTGGCCTATACCGCCACCCACCCGCGCAAGTTCAAGCCGGAGGATTTCGCGGAGAGCAAGGATCCGGCGCGCCGTGCGTTACGAGAAGCCTTCACCCAGTTCGTCCAGGAGGAGGCGACCATCCCCTCTCCCTTCGGCTACCCCCTGCACGGTCTCTACCTGCCGCAAGAAGGCGCTCAGGTGACAGTGATCCTCTGCCACGGCATCGGCTGCGACTTGACTTTCGCTGCCCGCTACGTGACCCTCTTCCGGCCCTATGGCTGGAACGTCCTTTTGGTCGATCACCGTCACCACGGGCAGTCCGGCGGCCGCAATACCACCTTTGGCTATTACGAGAAACATGATCTGCTGGCTTGGGCGGATTGGGCGCGCACTCGTCTCCCGCCGGAGGGAAAGATCGGCGTGCATGGCGAGTCGCTGGGAGCGGCGGTGGCCCTGCAGTATGCCGCCCTGGATCCCCAGCTCGCTTTCTGCATCGCCGACTGCTCCTACGCCGACCTCCCCGCCCTCTTCGTCTTGCGCTTGCGCTGCGACTATAACCTCCCGGCCTTCCCCTTTTACTTCGTAGCCAGCCTGGAGAGCCGGCTCGCGTTGGGGATGTGGTTCCGTCAGGCCTCTCCCCTGCGCAGTATCGGGCGAGTGCAGGCTCCCGTGCTTTTTATTCACGGCCGGGAGGACTATTTCATCCCACCCGCTCACAGCGTGCAGTTGTTCAGCGCCAAACAGGGAGCGAAGCAGCTCTACCTGGCGCCCGGGGCAGGACACGCCCAATCGTTCTGGAAGGATGAGGCCGCCTATCGCGCCGAGGTGGAGGCGTTCCTCCAGGAGTGCGGGGTGCAGTAATGGGGACAGATTTCAAATCTGTCCCCATTACTGCCAGAGTCGGGCGACGAGCTTACGCTTTGAAGCCCGGCCAGCATCCGCCCTGTCGCAGCAGTTGGCCGAATGCGTCGACTGCTAGCGGCGGGCTCAGGAGCATCCCCTGGAAACCATCGCAACCCATCGCCAAGAGCGCCTGCAACTGTTCCGGCTTCTCCACTCCCTCAGCAATAACGATCAGGTTGAGACCGTGGGCGATCTGCACCATTCCGGCCAGGAGGGCTGGGTTGGGGGATTCCCCATCTTTGGGGGAGACGAAAGAGCGATCGATCTTGATAGCGGCAACGGGAAAACGAGGCAGGTAGCTGAAGGCGGAGTAGCCGGTGCCGAAATCATCGAGGGAGAGGGCCAAGCCCATCGCCCGCAGTTCGCCCAGCGTCCGCAGGTTCACCTCCAGGTCTCGCAAAGCCAGGCTTTCGGTGATCTCCAAGCCCATCGCGCTGCCATCTAAACCACTGCGCTTCAAGGCTTGCGAGACTTGCTCCAGTAAGATCTGCGGCTGTTGTAGCTGGCGGGCCGAGAGATTGATGGAGATGCGCACCGGGTTGCGACCTTCACGCTGCCAGCGGCGGATTTGCGAGGCTACCGTTTGCAGCACCCACTCGCCAATGGGGACGATTAAGCCGGTCTCTTCCGCCAGGGGGATGAAGCGCTCCGGTGAGATCTGCCCCAAGGTGGGGTGCTGCCAGCGCAACAGGGCTTCCGCCCCGGCCAAACGGCCCTGGCGGTCGGCCTGGGGTTGGTAGTGGATGGACAACTCTTCCCGCTCGATAGCATGCAACAATTGGTTGCGCAACTCGACGAATTGGGTCACCTCCAAGTTCATCGCCGGGCGGAAGAACTGACTATGGTTGCGCCCCTGAGCTTTCGCTTGGTGGAGGGCGGAGTCTGCATATTTCAGCAGGGTCTCTGGATCGGCTGCATCGTTGGGAAAGAGAGCGATGCCAATGGAAGAAGTGATGGTCAGCTCCTCGTTGTTCAGGGAGAACGGCGCGCGCAAGATCTCTTGAACTCCTTCGGCTGCCTTCAATGCTTCAGCCGGGTTAGTTAAACTGGACAAGAGGAGGGAGAAGGTGTCGCCCCCCAAACGCGCCAATTCTCCCTCCCCCAGTTGTCGTTGCAAGCGCTCGGCAACTTGCGTCAGGAGGCGGTCCCCGGCCTGGTGGCCGAGGGTCTCATTGACGTTGCGGAAGTAGTCCAAGTCCACCAGCAGCAGCGCCAAGTAGGTTTGCCCTTGTCGTGCCGTCTCGATCGAACGACCCAGCCGCTCGCGTAAGTAGAGGCGATTGGGCAACCCGGTGAGGAGATCAAAGAAGGTCATCTGTTCAATGCGCGCAGCGGCCTCCATACGCGGCGTCAGGTCGCGAGCCACCAGGCAAAGGACTTCCTGACCGCCCATCTGGAGGAGGCTGACTGACACTTCCACCTCCACTTGGCTACCGTCCAACCGCCGGAAGGGTTGATCGGCCAAGAAAGCGCTGCGCCTAGCTAGAACTTGGCCGACCAGCCCATCCACCGCGCTCACTTCCAGCGGCAGGATCTCGTAGAGGGTGACCCATGCTGGAGGATCCTCCTCTCCTCCTACCAACTTCCAGAAAGCCCGGTTTCCCTCCAAGAGGCGTTTGTTAGCGGGATCGACTAAGAGGATACAGTCTGTGATCTGCTCGATGACGGCATGGTAGCGCGTCTCTTCTTCCTGTCGCATATCTTGGGTAGCCTGCACCGCATCTAGCATACCGTTGATTTCTCCGGCCAGGGAAGCCAGTTCGGCGCTCTGGCGGCTGGGTTGAATGCGGGCGTCCAGCGAGCCGGACTGCCCCAGCGCGCGTACGCTACGACTGAGCCGAGCGACGGGTCCGGTGACGTTGCGCGTCAGCAGCCAGGCCAAGACCGCTGCCAAGAGGATCCCAAAGGCGATCAGGGCGACAATCACAACAGTTTGGCTTCCCTTCCCCTGCTCGAGGGCGGTTCGCGGCAGCTCCACCTGTAAGGAGAGGCCCGGCTGGCCAAGCAGGTCGGGCAATTGACCGATCCCCCGGATAGAATCCGGTTGAATCTCGATGGCGATGGGCGCAGGAATGCTCCCTTTCACATTGAGGGGGGCAGGTTTCCCCTCAATGTGCACAGATGGTCCCTGGAGGCTGAGGTTGAGCTGGGTCTGGTCGGCCAGGCGCTGCAGGTGGGCGCTGTCGAGGGGGCGGCCGAAGACCAGGAAACCGCGCTGGGGACCCTGCTCCAGGCTGGTCAGGATCGGTCGGGCAATCAGAAGCCAGGGCTGTCCCTGCCAGTCGAAGTAACCGCTGTGGCTGCCGTTTTCCTCGACCCGCTTGATCAGGGGAGTCGCACGGATGGCCTCTACCAGATCCAGAGGGAAGCTCTGGTGCAGTCTCGTCTCATTTTGGTAGAGCTGCCCGTAGAGCAGCTCGCTGCGGGGGGAGAGGAAGACCACAAAGCCGATGTCTAGGCGTTCAAGGGTGGCATCGACCAGGTTGTCTTGGACGTAGCGCGGGTTCTGTTCCTTGGCGAAACGGTAGGTGTCGTCCCAGGAGGCCCAGTCATGGAGGCTTCGGTCCAAGCCTTCCCGTTCGTTGTCCAAGGCGCGCAAAGCTCGTTCCACGCTCGCTTGCGCGTTGGCCTGTTCCAGTCGGGAGAAACCATCGAGGAGGAGGTTGGGCGATAAAAGGAGAAACAGAACCACCCCGCCGAGAATGGTTCCTCCGATGATCAATAGAGTTTTCTCTCGCAAGCGCACTAGTGCCAGACCGTCTGCCCTAATTCTACCCGATAGCCCCGAGGAGCGGAACCAACGCCATTAAAAAACGCAGCGCACGGTAGGGGAGAATCGGCCAGCGAGATCGGTCAAGCGATGACGGAGGGCTTGGGCGAAAGCCGGCTTGTGGTTCCTGTACTCTTCCCAGAGCGGAAGGAGATGCGGGTGGCGCCGGCCGAGGACCGGTTTCAATCTTCCCCAAGGACGCGGGTAGAGCTGCAGGGTATCGACCAGAACCTCGCTGGCGCCCGCTTCCTGCGCCCTCCGAAGGACTTCGCCCAGCTCGTCTTCCCCATCCGAGATGCCGGGAAGGCAAGGCGAGAGGAAGAGCCAGGTGCGGATGCCGGCTGCCGACAAGGCGGCCAACGCTCTCAGCCGCTCCTCGGGGGAGGGGGCTGCACCGTCGAAGAGGCTGGCTAGAGCGGGATCCAAGGTAGAGAGGCTAATCCCGACCTCCAGGTGAGGCATGCAGCGTAAAAGATCCAGATCGCGCAACACCAGCGGCGATTTGGTTAGGATGGAGACTGCCAGAGGGCTCTCACGCAAGAGCAGGAGGCAGGCGCGGGTCAGGCCGAAGCTGCTCTCGGCGGGCTGATAGGGGTCGGTCACCGAGGAGAGGATCACCCGACCCCCCTTCACCCGGCGCAGTTGTCGGGCCAATACCGCTGGCGCGTTCGTCTTGGCATCGAGAAAAGACCCCCACGGCTCGCTGTGACCGGTGAAGCGCTGCATGAAGTCGGCGTAACAATAGAGACAGGCATGGGTGCAACCGACGTAGGGGTTGATAGTGTAGTCCAAACCGGGAATGCCGCTTCGGTTGAGAAGGGAGTGGGCTGTGATGGGCCGGATGGGAACGGGATGGATCGAGCCTAAACCATCGTGCCCCTCTGCTGGAAGCGCGAGGGGAGGCGGGAAGAGGTGACAGGCTGGGGCTGGGTTGGGTTTCAGCTAGTTGGCCGTCTCCGTCCAAGCGGGCATTGCTTGCATATAGGAAGCGGCACGGGCCAATGCTTGGATCTCATCAACCCCCGGTTGCCAACCCCGCAGCCACTCGGCGATCCCTCGCTGGACCTGCTCGCGGGGTAGAAGTTCGCCCGACTCGTCGGTGCAGTACTTACAATAGTCCTTCGCCAGTCCCAGGACATCGGGGTTCTGTAGCGGCATCCCGCAGGAATTGCAATACTCGGCCATCTTTCTCCTCTTTCTAGTCTAGAAAGTCCTTCAGCTTGCGCGAGCGGGAAGGGTGCTTCAGCTTGCGCAAGGCCTTGGCTTCGATCTGGCGGATCCGCTCGCGGGTCACGCCGAAACTGTGCCCTACCTCCTCCAGGGTGCGGGGGTGACCGTCCTCCAAGCCGAAACGGAGGATCAGAACCTTCTTCTCGCGGTAGGTGAGGGTACCCAGAATGTTCTGCACTTGGTCCCGTAAGAGGCTCTGGAAGGCGGCGTCAGAGGGCGGGGTGATCTTCTTATCCTCGACGAAGTCGCCTAGGTGGGAATCCTCTTCCTCGCCAATCGGCACTTCCAGCGAAACCGGCTCCTGGGCCGCTTTCTGAATCTCCCGCACTTTTTCTTTGGTGGTGCCCAGTTCGGTAGCGATTTCATCTTCGGTGGGCTCGCGACCGAAGCGCTGCATCAGAGAACGAGAGCATTTCACCAGTTTGTTGATGGTCTCCACCATGTGCACCGGCACGCGGATAGTGCGGGCTTGATCGGCCAGCGCACGGGTGATGGCCTGGCGGATCCACCAGGTGGCATAGGTGGAGAACTTGAAACCGCGGTGGTAATCGAATTTCTCGGCCGCCCGGATCAGGCCCAGGTTGCCCTCTTGGATCAGGTCGAGAAAGAGCAGGCCGCGACCGACGTACTTCTTGGCGATCGAGACGACCAAACGCAAGTTGGCTTTGATGAGGTCTTTCTTGGCATCCAAGTCGCCGATCTCGATCAGCTTGGCCAGAGACACCTCCTGCACTTGCTTCAAGAGTGGAACTTTGCCGATCTCTTTTAGATACAAGCGGACCGGGTCATCCACATCTACACCGGCCAACAGGTATTCGTCCTTCAGCTCCTCTTCGGGCGGCTCGATGATGTGACTGTCTTGGATGAGGATCCCCTGAATGGTCATATCCTGGTACATCTCGTCGATTTGTTCAGGGGTCATCGGGATTTTTTGCAGCGCGTCCATGATCTCTTTGTAGGAGAGAGATCCTTGTTTCTTACCGCGGTCCAGCAAATCAACCACCGACTTGTGGTCGATTTTGCTCTGAATCTCGTTAGTAGCCGCGGTAGCCGGCAGAAGGTCGGGTGGTGGTTCGACGAGACTCATCGGCGCCTCCTGAAGAAGCGAGCTGGCAACCGGAATGACGGCCTCGACATCGATCGCTGGAACGTTCCCCGTTTTCACAGGATTAGGCTCCATCACAGGATTAGGCTCCATCACAGGGGAGGTCTCCGTAACGCTATCCGCCGTTGCCTTCTTCTTCTTCGCTGTGGTCAAGGTTCGCCTTTCTTCCAAATGCTCCAATCCTAGAGATGATAGGCTGCCTATCTCCTATTATCAAACCAATGTCAAGCCTTATTTCTTCCATCCATCGTTGGCGCCCCCTTCTCTTTCAACCGGCATAGGGCTTGGTATTGCTGCAATTTGAGGCGCAGAGGCTCGCTAGAGCCGGATTTCTCCAATACAGCGATTTCCTCTTTTAGACGATAGAGTCGGCGGGAAATCTTCTCCAGGCTTAATCGTTCCAGGCAAAGGCGGGCTTCCTGCTGTATGTCCGGAACGTTCAGCGGTTCGATCAACAGGCGGGCCGCAAGAGGGGCGGCAGGGTCCTCCGGAGAGAAGGTCGGAGGCCAGCTACCCTCCCGGAAGGCTTCAAGGCAAGTAGCCAGCAGGCTGCGGCAAGTAGGGTTCTGAAAATCTTCCAAAGTCAGTTCCTCAAGTTCGCTCGGAAGAACTTCCTGTCGCTGGCTGTCATCTTGTCGTAGGCTGTCGAGACCACTTTCGGCCAGCAAGGTCGGCTGTTTAAGGATAAGATGCAGCAGGCGCACCTCCAGCACTGGCAGTGTTCGCTCGGCGCGCCGCAGATCCTCAAGGGAAACTGCCCCACGCCGCCGCCCCCCCCGGGCGGGGGCTGGCGCGCCGAGGCGATTCAGTTCGTTGACCAGGACTTCCTCTCCCCAGCCCGACTCCAATGCCAGCCGCTTGAGGAACTTCTCTTTCTCCAGGGCGGAGGGCAAGCGGGCTACCAGTTGGACTAGGATCTCGCGGATGGCGCGCGCTTTCTCTTCCTCCACCTGCCAGTTGTGTCGCTGGGCAATCTGGCGGTAGATGAACTCCTCCCCGGGTAGATAATCAATCAGAGCGCGCGAGAAAGCCTCTGCCCCCTGTGCCCGGAGCAGGCTGTCCGGATCCTTGTAGCCGGCCATCGAGGGCACCCGCACCTCGATTCCCTGCGGGCGGAGCAGGTCGAGCGCGCGCAGGGTGGCATTGATCCCAGCCGCATCGATGTCGTAGGCCAGGTAGACCCGCTGGGTGAAGCGGCTCAGCAGGTGGGCTTGATCCGCGGTGAGGGATGTGCCTAGGGAGGCGACGGTGTTGGAGAAGCCGTGCTGGTGCGCTGAGATGGCATCCATGTACCCCTCTACCACCACCAGCGCGCGCCGCTCGGCCGCTGTTCGCCTGGCCAAGTGCAGCGCATAGAGGGACTGGCCTTTCTCGAAGAGGGGGGTTGCTCCCGAGTTCAGGTACTTTGGTTGGCTTTGCTCGTCTAGAGTCCGTCCGCCGAAGGCGATCGGCCGCCCGCGAAGGTCCATGATCGGAAAGATTAGGCGGCCGCGGAAGAGGTCACTGCCCCCTCCCCGCTCGCCAGCCAAGCCCAACTGAACCAACTGGGGGAGAGAGGCCTGGGCTGACAACTGGGTCACCAGACGGTTCCCCTCCGGGGCGAAGCCGAGGCGGAAACGGCGCCAAGTGGGGGTGTCTACGCCGCGCCGGGCGAGATAATCGCGCGCCGCTTTGCCCTCCGGCGCCTCCAGCACCCTCTCGTAGAAGGCTGTGGCCTCCTCGTAGAGCGTCCAGAAGAATTCTTTCCGTTCCTTGCGCTCTCCGCCCCCCAGACGTTCGGGCAGGGGCAACCCCAGCTTCTCGGCCAAGAGGGCCACCGATTCCGGGAAGGTGATACTCTCCGCCTTCATCAGGAAGGTCAAGGCATCGCCGCCGGCCTGGCAACCAAAGCAATAGAAGATGTTGTTCTCCGGCGAGACGGTGAAGGAAGGGGTTTTCTCCTGATGGAAGGGGCACAAGCCGACATAGTTCTTCCCCGTGCGCCGCAAGGGGACGTAGCCCGAGACCACTTCCACGATGTCGACCTGTGCCTTCAACTTCTGCAGAAAATCATCCATCCCATTGCAAGGATACAGCAATTCCGATGGAGCGCAAGAATAAGGGGACAGATTTATTTTTCCACTCCCGTCTTTCGGTTTTCTTTTCGGTTTCCTCCACAAAGCGGGAGCTCCATTATGGCGTTCATTGACAGGCTGCCCGTCAACTGTCCCCGTTGGAGCGATAGTCGGATCAGCTCCCATTCTCCCGCTGCAATGGTTTCTTTTGTCCAAGCTGCATAGCTCTCCGCTCGTTTTTTCTCGCTGTCGGCGAGGCCAAGGGTGCAGGAATTATCATCCAGCCATTCTTCTTTATGGCTGCCGATCTTTACGCCATAGCTGAACCATCGGCAGCCGGCGGGATCCGTGAGGAAAACGGCTCGCCTGTACTCAATAAATAAATCTGTCCCCTTATTTATGTCCCCTTATTTAATGCAGATTGTAAAAGTATTTGACAATTTGCATCTTCCTCGTCACA
>CAYXFH010000150.1:0-3992 GCA_964464245.1 uncultured bacterium | reverse complement strand
CTTCATGGGGGTCCACACCTGGAAAAACAATTTCTGGAGGTGCCGGAGAGCGACGGCCGTCGGCATCCCTAATTTGGTCGACGCGAGCACCTGCACCTTATGCAGAGACGTCTGCCCCTTTGTCAAGGACACCACAAACCCCGTTCATGCGCTGGGCAGGTACATGGTAAGCCGTTCCAGCATTGGGAGAAGGTTTGTTCTGAGCCTCGATTATCTCCTGTATTCTCGATGGAACAGGCATGGATTACAGCAAATAATGACGGACCGGCGAGCGCTGCTGAGGCAGGCCAATGCCCAGTATCCAGAGAGCAACTGGTCCAATGACTGGTTCACCACGGGTGCCACTGACGTAAAGGGCCGGCGCATCTACAGGGAAAAGAACCCGTTCGGACTTATTGCGGTTGCGAGGGGAGGTATCGGGCCGTTCCATCCTTTCTACACAAAGGAAGGCCTGGAGGATCCAACCTTCGGAAAATGGCCGGGATGGCAAGATCCGTGGGGAAGAAAGATCCCCGGGTATGAGGAAGGTAAGGAAGGTGCGCCAAGGCTCAACCTGAGGCCCACCGTAAAGATGATCGGATCGACTGTGCTCTCCGGAGTAGCAGGTAGCCCTATGGTGGAGTATGCGCTCAAGAAGATGCCACCGGAAGAAGCAATGAAGCAACAACCTGACACCTGGTGCGGGGCCGGTTTTGATACCGCGTGCAACCCGATGTCAAACAGCTATGCATGGTAAATCATAGGTTCATTATGACTGGGGCAGGCTCCTTCGCCTGCCCTAAGCCAAAAGAGCAGCCTTTATGGGAGTCAAATTGACGTGGCAGAAACGAGGACAAAGCGAACTCAGAGGACTGGTCGTCATGGTGATTGCCCGGCGGGTTTGCTGGTGTCGGCTTCAATGTGGCCCTTGGCTTCTTTGCATGGAATCTTGAAGGTATTCTGGGCGGCAGATTTCGCGGACTATCGAGTGACGCTGGAGAAAACGGGGAGGTAAAGGAGCCTCTTGCAAAAATCCCTTTTCGTCATTCTGGCGAAGGCCTGAATCCAGGTTTTTCAGGGACTTCTGGACCCCGGCTTTTTCCGGGGTGACGGTTTTACAGAGTTTTGCAAGAGGCTCAAAGGGTTTCGAGATCTTCTGGGAGATCTCTGGAATTCGTAGGGTGTCGATTTCTTCCAGCCCTTGTTGAGGCAAAGGAGGCGTCACGCCTTTACGGTGTTCAGGATTGTCTGTACCCCATCTGTGCCCGTTGCATGGATGTGTACCCCGTAATCAAGCAGGGTGTCATCAAAATGAAAGTGGGCGACGGTGCGTTCTACCCCTCCATCCACCTCACCGCCTGCCCCAGGAGCAGCAAGTGCTTTGCAGTTTGCACTATGGAAGTCATCGTGAGGGCAACGAAAGCAGTAAAAGATGGTATACTTGTAAGACCGGCCGAGTAAGTACGAATGGAGGGAACTTCCAAGTGCTGCTAGCACTGTACACAGACAGCACGGCACTATTGATAGGCATCGTCATCGCTATGGTGTTTCATCTGTGTCTAAATGGGCGCCCTCAGGTAATCCTCTCCACAGAATGCCAGCAGTGCAAGCTGTCGTGCCCCTTGCACTCTCTTGGCTGCGATCCGGTAGCCATCATGAAAGCCACCAAGGGCGGGCGATGCGATCGAGGAGAACTATGCACAGCACGAGGAGCCTTCGAAAAGGCCTGCTCGCGAGGACTAGCACCCTATTATTAAGCGAAGAATAGACGGGCGGCATCATGAAAAAGAGGTCGTTTCTCCTTTTGGTCATTATTTTTCTAGTTCCGGTGGCGCCTGGCTACGGAGCCCTGCTTGATACCGGCTCAAACGAAATCAGGGCAGCCTTGAATTATCTGAAGTCAAGCCAGCAGGATGACGGTGGCTTCGGATCGGGAGGGATAACCGAATGGGTAGTGATGGCGATAGCGGCGGCCGGTCAGGACCCCCGCGAATGGAAAAAAAACGGCCGATCGGTCCTGGATTATTTAAAGAAACAGGTCGTCACGGATAATCCATATGACTGGATCCGCATGACCCTCGCTTTATCCTCGATCGGGGAGAATCCAAGACGGTTCAATCAACAAGATTATGTTCAAAAGATTAAGAATAACTATCGGGCAGGCCAATTCGGAGACCCTCTGTCCCTCCGGGACGATTATTGGGCAGTGCTTGCCTTGACCGGCGCGGGTGAAGCGGCATCGAAGGAAGTTCGCGGTTCTGTAAGATTCATTCTCAAACACCAAAATGCAGATGGGAGCTGGAGCGCCTCCACGACGGGCATAGAGTCCTGTGCTGACAACACGGCCGCAGCCTTAATTGCCCTGATTTCCGCCGGTCAGGATACGCGGTCAAAGGCCATCTTAAGGGCCCTCGAATACCTCAAAAAATCCCAGCAGTCGGATGGCGGGTTCCCCTATTTGTTTATGCCTTCCAATGCCGCCTCCGACTGCTGGGCTATTCTGGCCCTCTGGGCGGCTGGGGAAGACCCTGCTGACTGGCAATCCAACGGAAACAATCCCGTTTCCCATCTCCTTGGCCTCCAGCAGCCAGAAGGTTCCTTTAAATGGGCTTCTGACGTGACAAACAGCCCCCTCCTCATGACCGCCTATGCCATCCCTTCCCTTCTGGGAAAACCTTATCCCATTGCCCAATCAAGGTCTTCCCAGATAACGGTCGATGTGAGGATCGAGGGAGAAAAAACCAACCTTCTGCACACCCATGTAACCCTTGGCTCTTCAAAGATCTCAGACGATAAGGGCCATCTCCATCAGTCGCCTTTTCCCACTGCTCTTTCGGCTGTGACCTCAGCCTTTGAAAAAGCGGGGATTCCCAATGTCATAGAAGACAGCAGTCGCACTCTGTATGTAAAAGGCCTAGGAAGTGAATCCAACGGTTGGCAGTATCGGGTGAATGACCGTTTGCCCATGATCCCGGCCCATGATTACCCGCTGAAAAGCGGTGATGAGGTTGTCTGGTTCTTTGATTATCACGGCTGTAAGAGCCCTCTGCGGATCCGCGCGGACAGATTGGAGGTGTGGACGGGTGAGGAAATCCTTTTCCGAGTGGAACATTTCAACGATACCAATGATCAGTGGTGTCCAGCTCGGGATGCAATAGTCGTTGTGGGTAATTCATCGTACCCCGTAGCCGGAGGCCAGGTAACCATAACGTTCAGGGAGAAGGGAACTTATTGCGTGTACGCAGAAAAGTCGGGGGCCATCAGGTCCATTAAAAGGACGATCACCGTTGCAGAACAACGCCCGGTTAAGGTTTGGCTCCGCATCGAAGATAACGGGCGTCTTTTCTGGAAGGGTTACGTTTCCTTTTGCGATCTGGACGCAAAAGACCTTCACGGCCAAAGACAGACCATCCGGCGACCTGTCCTCCTTGGGGCCCTTGAGGCGGCAGCGAAACTGGGAGCCTTGCGCTACAAAATGATCCAAACGGCGGAAGGATTGATCCTGGTATCCGTCAATGATTTGGCAGAGGACAACCAGGGTGGTTCCTGGTGGTACCAGGTCAACGGCAAGAACATTTTCGAAGACGTTGATGAATACCTGCTCAAAGACGGAGACAATGTAGTTTTCTACCGCAACAGGCATCCGAAAGACGGTGACAAAAACCAAGCCCACTGATAGTCTAATCTTTCTCTCTATTTTTGACGCTGACGTGAAAGAGACCCGGGGTTTTTCCCATCGGCCTTCGTGGTTGACGAAGGTTAAGAAAAATGCAAACCTTCTGCGATATAGCGCACTTTTGTTCATGAAACGGGGTTCTAAGCGGCATGGTCCGTGATCGCTAAGGAAAATGCCGCTTGCCACTACATGCGGTTGAAAGACTTTTTGCCTATGCTACAGATTATGGGGAGGAAAAAATGCAAAGAACATTGTCTATAATAAAGCCTGACGGCGTTTCAAAGAAACTCATTGGAGAGGTCATAAAGATATTTGAAACTGCTGGTTTTCGAATAGT
>CAYXFH010000149.1:0-4626 GCA_964464245.1 uncultured bacterium | reverse complement strand
GCCATCGAGGGCTTGCTGCGGGAGGCCAAGCCATCCCTGTTGATCGTCGATTCCATTCAGACGATGGCCTCAGCCGAGATCCAGGCTGCCCCCGGCAGCGTCCTGCAAGTGCGGGAGTGCGCTGCCCGCTTGTTCACGCTGGTGAAGGAGGCCAACATTCCCCTGGTGCTGGCGGGGCACGTCACCAAGGATGGGAATATCGCCGGACCCAAATTGCTAGAGCATCTTGTGGACGTAGTGATTTACTTCGAGGGCGATCGCTCGCTAGGGGTGCGAGTTCTGCGCGCCCACAAGAACCGTTTCGGCGACACCAGTGAGATCGGCCTCTTCCAGATGACGGGCGCCGGCCTGCGCGAGATGAGCGGTGTCGAGCACCTCGATTTAAGTGGGGGAGGAGAGCGTCGTGGAGGAGCGCTGACCGCCACCCTGGACGGAGCGCGAGTGCTGCTGGTAGAGGTGCAGGCGTTGGCCTCTCAGAGTTTTTTGCCGGCGCCGCGGCGGGTGGTGAACGGCTTCGACTTCAACCGCTTGTTGATGGTTCTGGCCATCCTGGATAAAAATGGCGTTCATCTGGGCGCCCAAGATGTCTATGTGAATGTCCTGGGGGGCATCTCCCTGGCCGATCCGGGAGCTGACCTGGCCGTGGCAGTGGCCTTGGTTGCCAGCCATCGCGAGCTGACCCTGCCGCCGTTGCTGGCCGTGGGAGAACTGGGCCTGGGGGGTGAGGTGCGCACAGTGCCCAATTTGGAGAAAAGGCTGGAAGTCGCTGTTCGTCTGGGGTTGCGCCATTTTCTCATCCCTCCCTCGAAAGGTGTCACTAAAGAAGGAAAGGGGGTGCAATGTTGGCCGCTGGATGACGTGAAAGCATTGATGCGCGTGCTTCGTGAGATCAATAAGGAGGCACTATGAACAAAGTAGCAAATATCTTGATTTATGCAGTGATCACTATTATTGGGTTGATCGGCGGATGGCAGTTAGGCATTTTTATCTATGAAGCATTCTCAATACAGTTAAACGCTTACTTGGTCTATGGCTTCTGCGCACTGATCATCGGGGTCATCGGTTTTCTCTTTTCCCTTCTGGTAGCGCAGTGGCTGATTAAGTTGGGCAACACCGTCCGACTGGCTTACCAACAACTGAATCTGGTGGATCTTTTCCTCGGCTTCGCCGGGTTAGTGATCGGCCTCCTGGTGGCCTATCTAACTAGCCTGGCCTCCAACATCTACGCTATCCCCATTGTTGGCCCCTACCTGCCGGCCGTCCTTTCGGTGATCCTTGGGTACATCGGCATGACCCTTTTCCTCTCCAAGAGGGAAGAATTAAGCGCACTCCTCTTCTCCGGCAGTTGGGGAAAGGGAGAACGAAGCAAAGCACGGCGCCCGGACCGGCGTTTCTTGTTGGACACCAATGTGATCATCGACGGACGGGTGGTTGAAGTGCTGAAGTCCGGCATGTTGGAGGGGGCGGTGTTGATTCCCTCCTTCGTCCTGACCGAGCTGCAGTACGTAGCTGACTCGGCTGACTCGATCAAACGCGCCCGGGGGCGTCGCGGGCTGGAAGTGCTGAACCGGATCCAGAAGGATTTCCCTACCAAGATCGAGATCATCGAAACCAAAGGAAGCGGGGAAGCGGTCGATCAGCGCTTGGTGAAACTGGCCAAGGCTCAGGATGCCACCCTGGTGACCAATGATTTCAACCTAGCCCAGATCGCCCGTCTGCAAGGGATCCGGCTATTAAACCTGAATGAACTGGCTAATGCCCTGAAGCCGGTGGTATTGCCGGGGGAAGAGATTGAGATCGCCGTGGTCAAGGAAGGGAAAGAGTACGACCAAGGGGTCGGCTACCTGGACGATGGGACGATGGTGGTGATCGAGGAGGGGAGGGCTTTGATCGGCCAGACTACGGTCGCTGTGGTTACCTCTATCCTAGCCACCTCCGCCGGCCGGATGATCTTCGTTCGGCCATTGGTGAAATAGGGTGGAGCAAGAAGCCTGCGTTCTGCTGATGGCGGCCGGCCAGTCCAGTCGTTTCGGGACGGAGAAGATCTGGCAGCCCTTGCTGGGCCGTCCCTTGCTGGAGTGGTCTTTGGGAACTCTGGAGAGCTGTCCCCGCGTCCATTCGGTCATCCTTGTGGTACGGGCGGAGCATTTGCAGCGCGCGAACTGCTACGTCGGTTCCCCACACAAGGTCATCGCTGCAGTAGCGGGCGGGAAAGAACGACAAGAATCAGTCAGGGCCGGACTGGCCCTTCCCATCGAAGAGCCGCTGGTTCTGGTCCACGATGCGGCTCGCCCTTGTCTCAGCTTCTCTCTCGTGGAGCGGATCCTCGATGCCCTGAAGGAAGAGTCGGCAGTGATCCCTGCTTTGCCGGTTCAGGAGACCCTGAAGCATTGCAGCGCCCTCGGTTATGTCCTGGAAACACTGGAGCGCCGAGGCCTATGGCTGGCCCAAACGCCGCAGGGCTTTCACAGGGCCGTCATCTACGACTCTCACTCGGCCGGTATGGCCGAACTGCGCGCCCAGGACGACGCAACCTTGGTGGAGCAAGCCAAATGCAACGTAAAGGTCATCGAGGGGGAGCGAGCCAACCTGAAGATCACCGAGCCGAGTGATCTGTTGTTTGCCGAGGTCATCCTCAAGGAACGGGTGTGAGGTGAGGGTCGGCCTGGGCGTCGACGTCCACCCCTTCGTGGAGGGGCGTCGCTTGATTCTGTGCGGGGTGGAGATCCCCAGCCGACGAGGCCTGGCCGGACACTCCGACGGAGACGTCGCCCTTCATGCCTTGATGGACGCGCTCTTGGGGGCAGCCGGGTTGGAGGACATCGGTGTGCTCTTTCCTCCCACTCCCCAGTGGAAAGATGCCTGCAGCCTGGATCTGTTGGCCATCGTCTGGAGAAAAGTGCAGGCGGCCGGTTTCCGATTGGTCAACGCCGACCTGGTTCTGCTACTGGAGGAGCCGAAGATCGCTCCATACCGCGAAGCCTTATGCCGATCACTGCGACATGCGATCCCCAACGCCGCTTTCAACGTGAAGGCCAGCACCACTGAACGCCTGGGTTTCCTGGGAAGGGAGGAAGGGGTCGCCGCCTTGGCCACCGTCTTGTTGGAGGAGGACTATTGAACGCAGTCTACGGCCTGCACCCTGTTGCCGAGCTGCTGCGCTCCCAAGCCGCGGTAGACCGCATCTTTCTGGTGGAAGAACCCAACGAAAAGCAGCGAGAGCTGGCGCAAGCCGCCCGCAAACAGGGTATCCTGGTGGAGATTCTGCCACGCGAAGAATTCCGGCAGCGTTTCGGCCCGAAGGCCCAGGGCGTGGCGGCCTACACTGTCGAGGTACGAACCTTGGAGGTAGATGAATGGTTGGGCGGCCTCTCCGCCCGCCCCGACTCGCTGCTGCTGGTTTTGGATCAAGTACAGGATCCCCAGAATCTGGGAGCCCTGTTGCGTACGGCCGAGGCGGCCGGGGTGGAAGGAGTGGCCGTGTCTTTGCATGGCAGCGCGCCTTTTACCCCTGTGGTCTACAAAGCCTCCGCTGGCGCGGTTTCCCACTTACGTCTGACCCAAGCTCCCAGCTTGAACTGGCTGCTGGAGCAGTTGAAGTCGAAAGGTTACTGGCTGGCTGGCGCCGACGCGAGAAAGGGGGAAGACTATCAACAAGTCAAACTGGCCTTCCCCCTCGCTCTCCTCCTGGGCAGCGAAGGGTGGGGCGTTAGACCCCTGCTGTTACGCCGCTGCGACTTCCTGCTGCGCATCCCTCTCTATGGGAAGGTCAGCTCACTGAACGTCAGCGTAGCTGGCGGGATCCTGCTCTTCGAGCTGCGTCATCTGCAACAATCGGGGACAGCCACCGATTAAATTAATGAGTGGCTGTCCCCGATTGATAGATATACGATTGGCTCCAACAGAATTATACTTCACTGATCACGGCCTCTTTGTAGCGGTTCGCCGAGCAGGAAACTGGTTCCTTTGCTCTGTGCAGGACAGCTTGTAGTTGGAACCGGAAACCATACATGAGAAGATGTGTTAGAGACCAAGGAAAGGAGAGACGTAATGGGCGAAAAGGGCGGTAAGAAAAATAAGGAAAAGGTTCAGAAACAGAATGCCGAAAAAAAGAATCAAAAATCAAAAGACCAGCTTGATAAGCAGCCCAAAAAGAAGCCTTCATAGAAATCACGGTGCGGAGTTTTGCACAACGGCTTTTCGTATGTAAGGTGCAAAGACAAAAGTAACGAGCATCGTAATGATGATCTATGCAGCATCAGCCAGCTTCAGGTGACCCGCTTGCTGAAACGGACAGTTGAGACCGGCAGAACCGCTCCCAAAGGCACAGGGGCTTAGAGACCGTCGTTTAACGCTGCTCATGTAATCCCAGCGCGCACGTGTCGCCTGAAGGGACTCGGTTCTTTAGTTAGGGTGTTGGGCGACATTTTTAGCGCAACGAGAGCAGGTTTGGAAGAGATATGAACAAATCAGCCTGCGGCAGCATGTTTTCTAGCGCCTTCATCCTGCTGTTGCCGAACCTTGTGATGTAGTTCCAGCGTATGGCCGCTTATATCCATGGCGTGGCGGCAGCAACGGAGAAGGGGGCGTTCAGGAGATGGCCAAGCTTGAAGATCTGAAGCGCGG
>CAYXFH010000148.1:0-4923 GCA_964464245.1 uncultured bacterium | reverse complement strand
TGCGACCGACGGGTGACTTGACAGCCCCCGGCAGGGTGTGCTGTGCTATGATCCCGGCCGGCGGAGATCCCTCTCAGGTTTTAGGTCTCCTCGCGGAAGCTGGCTTCGAAACGTGGAACGGAGGGAAGCCGGATGTCTTCCTCTACACGTTATCGCTCGAAGCCTAAGCTGATCGTTCCACACCAATTCCCTTCTCTTTTCCCCATAGCAGCGCCGATCTTGCCGGGATCGCAGAGAAAAAGAGCAGCGGGCGGACCAGGCGTAGGAATGAATGGAGATTCATTGTACAATGTCTCGAAGCGAATCATCTTGGAAGGAGACCCGTACGGTGGATGAACGGGAAAAAGCGTTAGAAGTCACTCTGGCTCAGATTGAAAAACGATTCGGCAAAGGGTCCATCATGCGACTGGGAGACGCATCGCACATGATTGTGGATGCCATCTCAACCGGCGCCTTGACCCTGGATATGGCCCTTGGCGTGGGGGGAGTTCCACGCGGGCGAATCATCGAGATCTTTGGACAAGAGGGCTCCGGTAAGAGCACCTTGGTGTTGCAAATAATCGCTGAAGCCCAACGTCTAGGTGGCAAAGCCGCCTTTATCGATGTTGAACATGCTCTCGACCCTGAGTATGCCAAGAATCTCGGTGTGGACATTGATGAGCTTCTCATCTCCCAACCGGACTACGGTGAGCAAGCCTTGGACATCGCTGAGATGCTGGTTCGCTCCGGCGCCATCGATGTCTTGGCTCTCGACTCGGTGGCTGCTTTGGTGCCAAAAACCGAGTTGGAGGGGGATATGGGGGAAACTTATGTTGGCCTTCAAGCCCGGCTGATGTCCCAAGCCCTCCGCAAGTTAAATGGAGCAATCTCACGCTCTAACACCTGTGCTATTTTTACCAACCAGATCCGGGAGAAGATCGGTGTCATGTTCGGCAATCCGGAGACCACCCCTGGCGGTCGAGCTCTCAAGTTCTACGCCTCAGTTCGTTTGGAAATGCGCCTCGGGGAGATTATTAAGGTAGGCAACGAGCCGATCGGCGCCCGCGTGAAAGTGCGCGTCAAAAAAAACAAGATGGCTCCTCCCTTCCGTTTGGCGGAGTTCGATCTGATCTTCGGCAAAGGGATCTCCAAGGTGGGTTGCATCCTGGACATGGCCATCTCCACTGACTTGATGCAAAAAAGCGGGGCCTGGTTCAGTTATAACGACATACGTCTTGGCCAGGGACGGGAGAACGTTAAAAGTTACTTAGAGGACCATCCCGAACTGATGCGTGAGTTGGAGGAAAAAGTTCGTTTGCAAGCCGGGTCGATGAAACTGCCCATGAACTTGGGTGATGAATCGTCGGGGAGCCAGGATTGACGGAGAGAGGGGCTGTAGTCACCCCTCGGAGTACATCGGCAAAGGATCCGCCGTGAGCGAGAACGAGGAGGCGGCGTCAGCCTGGGAGGCGGCATTGGGTTTTTTACGAACCCGACCGCGTAGCTGCGGCGAGATGAAGGACTATCTCCGCCAAAAAGGCTTTGGCCAGACTGCCAGCGAGGCGACCCTCCAGCGACTTGAGGATTCAGGGTATCTCGATGATGCCCGCTTTGTGGAAGCTTGGCTTAACCACCGCAGTCACGCGCAGCCGAGGGGCAGCCTGTGGGTTCGGCGGGAGCTGAAAGAGAAGAAGGTCCCGGTGGAATTGGTTGAGGAGCTGGCCGCTCCATACCTGGCCGCTCATGAAGAGGAGACTGCCTGGGATCTGGCTCAAAAGAGATGGCCAAAGTTGGTTTCTTACCCGCGGGGGAAGGAACGGCTGGCTCGCTATCTCTTCGGCAGGGGGTTCTCTTCCTCCACGATCCACCGAGTTCTGGAGCGCCTGGAAACCTAGCTCGCTTCGCTCACCCGCGGAAATTGAAATAGAAGGGATGAGTGAACGAAGATGATTTATCTATACATCGTCATTGCTTTGATCGTAGGATTGGTGATCGGTTACCTGCTTCCCACGACCATCGCCAGGCGGCAGTTGAGTCAGATCAAAGCTACGACAAGCCAGCTTTTAGAGGAAGGCCAGAAAGCAGCCGAGGCGAAAAAGAAGGAAGCGCTGCTGGAAGCCAAGGAGGAAATGCACCACCTGCGCTCGGAGGCCGATAAAGAGGTCCGTGAGCGCCGCAGCGAGGTTCAGCGGCTGGAAAAAAGGGTCCAACAAAAGGAAGAGACGATCGACCGGCGCTTGGAGGGCCTGGACAAGCGCGACAAAGGTTTGACCGGCAAAGAACAGGAACTGGCCAAGATCCGCGAGCAGTTGCAGCAGCAGATCAGCGAGGAATTGATCGAACTGGAGCGGATCTCTGCCATCACTACAGAAGAGGCCAAGGAGATTCTTCTCAGGAGAGTCGAGGAAGAGTACAGCCACTACCTGGCCAAACGAATGAAGGAGATGGATGATGAAAGCCGCGAGGAATCCCAACGGCGCTCGCGAGACATCATCATCTCGGCCATCCAGCGTACGGCCGTGGACCACGCCACCGAGGCCACCATCAGCGTCGTTCCCATCCCCGGCGATGACTTGAAGGGTCGCATCATTGGCCGCGAGGGCCGCAACATCCGCGCTTTCGAGACGATCACCGGGGTGGACTTGGTGATCGATGACACCCCGGAAGCGGTGACCCTCTCCGCTTTCGACCCGGTACGCCGGGAGGTGGCACGTATTGCTTTGGAGAAACTGATCGTCGATGGCCGCATTCACCCCGCCCGCATTGAGGAGATGGTGGAGAAAGCCACCAAGGAGGTGGAGGAGCGCATCAAGGAGGAGGGTGAGCGAGCTGTTTTGGAGGCCAGCGTACGAGGGATGCACCCAGACCTGGTAAAGACCCTGGGGCGACTCTATTACCGCACCAGCTACGGCCAGAACGTCTTACAGCACTCCCTTGAGGTGGCTCACCTGACTTCTCTCATTGCTGCTGAGCTGAAGGTGGATCCCAATATTGCCCGTCGCGCCGGCCTTCTGCACGACATCGGCAAGGCTGTCAGCCACGAAGTGCAGGGTCCCCATGCGTTGGTCGGCGCCGACCTGGCTCGCAAATACAACGAGAACAGTGAGATTCTTCACGCTATCGCCGCTCACCACAACGATATTGAGCAGAAATCAGTCTTCCCGGTCCTGGTTCAGTTAGCTGACGCTATCTCAGCCTCGCGACCGGGGGCTCGGCGGGAGAACTTGGAGACTTACATCAAACGCCTCACCATGTTGGAGTCGGTGGCAGACTCTTTCCCTGGGGTGGAAAAAGCCTACGCCATCCAGGCCGGGCGAGAGATTCGCATCATGGTCAAACCGGAGCAGGTGGACGATGCTGAAGCAGTGAAGCTGGCCCACGACATCAGCCAGCGAGTGGAGAAAGAGATGGTCTACCCCGGCCAGATTAAGATCACCGTAATTCGGGAGATTCGCGCCACCGATTACGCCCGATGATCCACCTCCTGGTGATCGGCGACGTCATCGGCAAGCCTGGGCGTCAGGCAGTGCGCGAGATGTTGCCCAAGCTGCGCTCGGAGTTTCAAGCTGACCTGGTCATCGCCAACGCCGAGAATGCCGCCGGAGGGAACGGTTTGACGGCATCCGGGGCAGCCGAGCTATACAACGCTGGAGTGAATGTGCTAACCAGCGGCAACCATATCTGGAAGCAACGCGAGATCCTTGACTACATGCCTTACGAGCCGCGCCTCTTGCGGCCGGCCAATTACCCGCCGGGCGCCCCCGGTTTCGGCGCATATCTTTGGGAGAAGGACGAGAAGCGGGTGGCAGTGCTGAACCTGCTCGGCCGGGTCTTCATGGAACCGGTGGATTGTCCCTTTCGCCGGGCCGACGAGGAGATCGAGTTCCTGCGCGAGTTGACTCCCTGCATCGTGGTCGATTTTCATGCTGAGGCCACCAGCGAGAAAATTGCCATGGGTTGGCACTTGGACGGCAAAGTTTCCGCCGTTTGCGGAACCCATACCCATGTCCAGACAGCCGACGAGCGGATCCTCCCTAAAGGCACTGCCTATATCACTGATATCGGAATGAGCGGCCCCTTCGACTCGGTCATCGGCGTCACCAAGGGACCCATCCTCTCCCGCTTCCTCACCGCCCTTCCGGTGAAATTTGATGTGGCCACTCACGATGTGCGCATGACAGGCGTAAAGATTACCCTCGATGAGCTGACGGGAAAGGCCTTGACAATTGAACGTTTTCAGCTTCCTTTGCTAAAATAAGGGCGCATTGCTCGTTCAGAAGGAGGCATTACGCACATGGCAACGATGAAAGTGGCAGCCACATCCAACCCGCGAGCCGTTGCGGGGGCCGTTGCGAACGCGGTTCGGGAGAACACCCGCGCCGAGCTCCAAGCAATCGGCCCCAAGGCGGTGAATCAAGCCATTAAGGCAATCGCCATCGCACGGGGCTACGTCGCATCCAACGGGATCGACCTGGTTTGCATCCCGATCTTCACCGAGGTGGAGATCGAGGGCTCTCCCAGGTCTGCAATCAAATTCACGATCGAACCAAGGTGAGAACAACATGCTAAAAGTATCCGCGAACTCCAACCCCCACTCCGTTGCAGGCGCTATCGCCGGAACCATACGGGAGACTGGGCGAGCAGAAGTTCAAGCCATTGGGGCCGGCGCAGTGAATCAGGCCGTCAAGGCTACGGCCATCGCTCGCACCTTTTTGGAGAACGACAAGATCGACCTGGTCTGCGTTCCCGGTTTTACCCAGGTCGAAGTTGAGGGAAATCAGAAAACTGCGATGAAGCTGATCCTGGAACCTCGGAAAAGCGCCTGAACAGTCACCACAGCGAGCGATGCGAAGGGGAGGTCATGAGCCCTCCCCTTCTCCTTTCGGAGGGGTCATGCGTTATTACCTGAAGACTTACGGCTGCCAGATGAACAGCCACGATTCC
>CAYXFH010000147.1:0-6541 GCA_964464245.1 uncultured bacterium | reverse complement strand
TTTGGGCTACACGAAAGCGTGGCTGGAAGGGGGGCGACCTTTGGCGGATGATGCGCGAGTCCTTCTCGCTGAACATCGTTTTCCTGGTGTTTGGCGTCTTCATCTTCAAGGATACGCTCACCCAAAGCGGAGCGGTTCAGCAGCTCACTTCTTTCTTCCAGTCGGCTGGGGTCCCGGACCTCTTCCTGATCACTTTCCTCCCCTTCTTCGTCGGACTGCTTACGGGAGTGACACCAGCCTTCGTTGGAGTGACATTCCCTCTGTTGATGGGCCTCTTTGGCAATCCCATCCAGCTTTCCATGGTCTCCCTGGCCTATGGCTGGGGCCTGGTGGGGGCTTTTCTTTCTCCAGTGCATCTCTGTCTAGCGCTCACGCTGGAGTATTTCCATGCCGATTGGGGAAAGCTCTATCGCCTTCTGATCCCCGCTTGCCTCTTCTTCGGGCTGGTCGCTTTCTTGATGACGCTGATCTGGTAGCACGTGCTGCCGCGGACTATCGTTCTATGGGGACAGATTGAAAATCTGTCCCCATAGAACGCAGGCAATAGAAAGAAGGAGAAGACAATGGAGAAAGAATGGGGGTTCTCCACCCGAGCAGTTCATGCCGGGGCGGAAGGGCAACCAGAAGGAGCCACCAACCCGCCGATTGTGGCTTCGGCTGGTTTCGCCTTTGATTCAGCGGAGGAGGGTTTCCAGCGCTTTGCCGAGGGGAAGGGGTATGTCTATAGCCGCTACGCCAACCCAACTGTGCGTGCTGTGGAAGTGCGGCTGGCCTCCCTGGAGGGCGCCGGGGAGGTTCTCCTCTGCGCCTCGGGGATGTCCGCCATCGCCATGGCTTTGCTTGGTTCGCTCCAAGCCGGAGACCACCTTATCAGTGAGGGCTCCATCTACGGGGGAACCATCAGTCTCCTGGGTCAACTTTTTCCTCGCTTAGGGATCCAGGTTAGCCTCATCGACACGCTGGACCGCGCTCAATTGGGAGGAGCCTTGCGGCCGAACACCAAGGCACTCTATTTAGAAACGCCCGGGAATCCGCTCTTGAAGATCCTTCCCTTGAAGGAACTGGCCGCCTGGGCAGCAGACCGCGGCTTGGTCACGATCGTCGATTCGACCTTCGCCACACCTTACCTGCAGCGCCCACTGCAGCTAGGTTGCGACTTGGTGGTCCACTCCGCCACCAAATTCCTCGGTGGGCATGGCGACCTCACCGCCGGCCTGGTGGCTGGCGCCAGGGAGCGGATCGAACCGCTGCGCACCGGTTGGCAACGACTCTTCGGCCCTGTCCTTTCGCCCTTCGAGGCGTTTCTTCTGGGCCGAGGCTTGGCCACTCTCCCCTTGCGCATGGAACAGTGTTGCGCCTCTGCTCTGGCGATCGCGGCTTTCTTGGAATCCTCTTCCGCTGTAGGCCGTGTCTATTACCCTGGTCTCCCCTCCCATCCGCAGCACGCCATCGCCGCGCGGCAGATGGAGAAAGGGTTCGGTGGGATCGTCGCCTTCGAGTTGGCCTCCGGTTCGCCAGGCGCCGTGGCGACGCTGGATTCACTGCGCTTGATCTCCCGGGTCGCTTCTTTGGGTGACACTCGTTCCTTGATCATGCACCCAGCCTCTTCCTCGCACCGTCTGCTCTCTCCTGCGGAGCGCGCTGCCTTGGGCATCGGCGATGGACTGCTGCGCCTCTCGGTTGGATTGGAGGAAGTGGAAGACCTGATCGGGGATCTGCGGCAGGCGATGTCCTCTTATAGTTGAGGAGAATCCTCCGGAAAAATAGGGGCGATGCATACGTCGTACCTACTTGAAGACGGAAGCCGGTTTTCCTTCGTCAAATGAGGGAAGGGGCTGAAGGCGCCTTCGATTCGCTTGAGGGCAGGCGCCTGGTCTTGCCACAGAACATGCTGCCGCAAGCTATTGTGCCGCTGCAAGCTATCAAGAAGGAAAGGACCACGATGGACCGGATTCAGAATCGAATCGATACATTCAGCGAGCGCGTCGGCAGTATGCGCCGGAACGATTGGCACTATTTCCTGCGGGAGGTGGAGCAACTAGACGGCGCTTATGTGATCGTAAGGGGGCGCCGGATGCTGATGATGGCCTCCTATTCCTACCTTGGCCTGATCGGGCACCCGCGCATCCAGGAGGCCGCCGAGCAAGCCTTGCGCCGCTATGGCACAGGCACGCACGGGGTGCGCGTACTGGCGGGCAGCTTGCCCGTCCACCGCGAATTGGAGGAGACGATCGCCCGCTTCAAGGGAACCGAGGCGGCTATCGCTTTTGCCTCCGGCTACGGCACCAACCTGGCCACTATCTCCGCGCTGGTCGGGCGCAACGACCTGGTCATCTGCGACAAGCTGGACCACGCCTCCATTGTGGACGGCTGCCAGCTCTCCGGGGCGCGTTTCCTCCGCTTCAGCCACAATGACCCGGAGGCCTTGCGGGAGCAATTGGAGCGCGTCAAGGGAGAAGATTGCGGCAAACTGGTGTTGGTCGACGCAGTCTACTCGATGGACGGCGATGTGTCTCCCCTGCCGCAACTGGTGGAATTATGCCGTGAATACGGCGCCTGGCTGATGGTCGACGAGGCCCATTCCCTGGGCGTCTTGGGGAAGACCGGACACGGCATCGAGGAGCATTTTGCCATGCCTGGTTCGATCACGGTGAAGATGGGCACCCTTTCCAAGACGATTCCGGCCGTGGGTGGGTATATCGCCGGACGACACGACCTGATCGATTATCTGAAGCACAACGCCCGCGCCTTCGTCTTTTCAGCAGCTCTCCCGCCCCCAGTCGCTGCCGCCGCCAAAGCCGCCTTCGAAGTGATCCTGGAGGAACCTTGGCGAGTCGAGCAGGTGCAGGCCAACGGGCGCTTTTTCAAGGAAGGCCTGGAGAGCTTGGGTTTTAATACTTTTGCTGCCCAGACGCCCGTCGTTCCGATCCTCATCGGAGATGAAGAGCGCACCCTGCGCTTGACCCGCCTGCTCCAGGAGGAGGGGCTTTTCGTCCTCCCCGTCCTCCCCCCGGCTGTGCCTCCCAACACGGTCCGCCTGCGAACGACGGTGACCGCCGCCCATACCCAAGCCGACATCGAGATGGCCTTGGAGATCATCGGCAAAGCCAAAAAGAAACTCGGACTGTAAGGAGAATTCCCATGTTCCGCACTCGCTTCGCCCCCAGTCCCACTGGGGAGCTGCATATCGGGGGGCTTCGCACGGCCCTCTTCACCTATCTGGCGGCCCGTCAAAGTGGGGGAACCTTCCTCTTGCGGATTGAAGACACCGATCGCAAGCGCTTTGACCCGCACTCCGCCGACCATATCCAGGAAGCGCTGCGTTGGGCAGGCCTGGAGTGGGATGAAGGCCCCATCTTCCAGTCGCAGCGTCTTCCTCATTATCAAGAAGCTGCCACCGAACTGGTTGCCCGGGGCGCTGCCTATCCCTGCTTTTGCACACCTGCCCGCCTGGAGGAGATGCGTCAGGAACAAGCCCGACAGAAACAACCTCCCCGTTATGACGGGCGCTGCCGGAGGATGGACCCGGCCGAGCGTCAACGCCTCTTGGCCGAGGGAGCGCCGCACACCATTCGCCAGGCTGTGCCGGAGACGGGAATCACCACTTTCCTGGACATCGTCTACGGCGCCATCAGCTTCCGCAACGAGGAGATCGACGACTCTGTGCTCTTGAAGTCGGACGGTTTTCCCACCTACCATCTTGCCCACATGGTGGACGATCACCTGATGCGCATCACCCATGTCATCCGCGGGGAGGAGTGGCTGCCCTCCGCACCGAAGCACGTTCTCCTCTACCAGGCTTTCGGATGGGAAATGCCGAAGCTTTGCCACCTTCCCTCGATCCTCGCCGGCGGGGGACAGGGCAAGCTTTCCAAGCGCCATGGAGCTGTCTCGGTGATCTCCTACATGCGGGAAGGTTATCTCCCCGAAGCCTTGATCAACTTCCTGGCCTTGCTTGGCTGGTCGCCCGGCGACGATCGGGAGTTCTTCTCCAAGGAGGAACTGGTGGCGGCCTTCTCGCTGGAGAAAGTGTCGCACAGCGGGGCTGTCTTCAACCGGGAGAAGCTGGATTATTTCAACGGCAGCTACATACGACGCAAGTCCCTAAGAGAGCTGGCCGATTTAGTCCTCCCGTATCTGATCGAAGCTGGCTTCCCGTTGGATGCTGGTCCCAGGCCAGACCCATCCTTGCTCTTGGCTTTAGCCAGCGTGCAGGATCGTCTGCGCAAGCTCTCCGAGGCGCCGGAGTTGCTCTCTTTCTACTTTCATGAGCCTCTCTACGAGGCAACCTTGCTGATACCGAAGAAGAGCAACGCAGCGGAAATCCGGCAAACCATGACCGCATCCTTGGAAGCGCTCCGGGGCCTGGACGACTTCACACCCTCCTCGCTGGAATCTACATTGCGCGGCGTCATCGAGCGGCAGGGGTGGAAGAGCGGGTTAGTGTTGTGGCCGATCCGCGCTGCCTTGACCGGACGGGAGGCTTCCCCCGGCGCCTTTGAAGCGCTTGCTGTGCTGGGCAAGGAACGAAGCCTGGCTCGTCTGGAGAGAGCTTTAGCCAAGCTGGAAACATTGGCCTAGACAGTGACCAACCTAGCTTGGGCAGCGGGGGCCAACCGGCAGCGGGTGCTGCGGGCGGACTTGCTCTTGTTGGTGGCCGCTCTGGTCTGGGGGTTCGGCTTCGTCGCCCAACGGGTGGGGACGGAAGTGATCCCCCCCTTCTCTTTCAACGCCATCCGCTTTGCCATGGGCGCCGTGCTGCTGGCGCCCTTGATCTTCATGCGCACACAGAGACGTTCCTCGGTCGAGCTGACCTCCTCCTTGAAGCCAGCAACCATCCAGCCGAAACTCATCCTTTGGGGTGGAGGAGCGGTCGCCGGTCTGCTGGTGGCTGTCGCCGTCAATTTCCAGCAGTTCGGCATTGCTACCACCACAGCGGGAAAGGCAGGCTTCATCACGGGCATGTACATGGTCCTGGTTCCCTTCCTCGGCTTCTTCGTACGCCACCGTCCCGGTTGGAGAAGCTGGATTGGGGCTTTGATCTCAGCCCTCGGCCTCTTTTTCCTCTCTGTCGGAAGCGATTTCACGATCGCTCCGGGAGATCTCTTGCTGCTGGTTTGCGCAGTAGTATTCGCTTTCCAGGTGCTCCTGGTGGGCTGGCTTTCGCCTCGTTGTGACCCGTTGCAGTTGGCCTGGGCAGAGTTCTTCTTCTGTGCCGTTTTTTGCGCGATCGGGGCCCTTTTTTTCGAGCACATTACCTGGCAGGTTATCAGCGACGGCTTGGTCCCCTTGCTCTACTCCGGCATCGCCTTGGTGGCGATCGGCTATACGTTGTAGGTGGTGGGCCAGAGAGACGCCAATCCTACCCACGCTTCCATCTTGATGAACATGGAGGCGGTTTTTGCTGCGCTGGGCGGCTGGTTGATCCTCGGGGAAGTTCTCAGCGGGCGCGCTCTTCTCGGCTGCGCCTTGATGTTCGTCGGCATGCTGCTCGCCTGACCTGGGGTCACATCTTCATATGTCACCAAATTGCCAATTTGGTGACATATGAAGATGTGACCCCAAATGTTGGACATTCTTGTCATGGTCGTTATAGTCGGAACAGGACACATGCTGCATTCAATCGACTGACCAGAGGTGAAGCCATGGTTAACTTGGTTATTGTTTCCCACAGCCCTTCTCTCGCGCGGGGAGTTGCTGAACTTGCGGGGCTCATGACGCAACGATCTCCACTGATTATCGCGATAGCCGCCGGCGCCGGCGACGAGAGCTCTCCCCTTGGGACCAACGCTGAGGAGATAGCAAGGGCGATGGAAGAAGCGTATAGCGAGGATGGCGTGCTCGTACTGATGGATATGGGCAGCGCGGTCTTGAGCGCGGAGATGGCCCTCGAGTTCCTGCCGCCGGAGAAGAGGGCCAAATTCTTGTTTAGTTCAGCGCCTATCGTTGAAGGCGCGGTTTCTGCGGCCGTGCAGGCCAGTCTCGGCGGAACTCTCGAGCAGGTGCAGGAAGAAGCGCTCAGTTCTCTCGGCAACAAAGCCGCCCAGCTTTCAGCGCCCGAGGAGAACAACGCAGCCCGGGAACAACCGAGATCAGAGGTCGTATCAGGCCCAACCGCTGATGCGGTCATCGAGATACGGAATAGGCTCGGGCTTCATGCGCGGCCTGCGGCGACCTTTGTGCAGACAGCCGGACGCTTTGCATCGAAAACACAGCTTGCTCGAACGGACAATGAGACGCGCCGATCCAATGCAAAGAGCATCAATGCCGTTGCCAGCATGGGCCTGCGGCGCGGCGAGACGATTCATGTATGGGCTGATGGACCGGACGCATCTGCAGCAATCGATGCATTGAAACAGGCCGCCGAGAATGGTTTTGGCGAAAACGAGGAAGCAGCAGCGTCAACGGCCGCAGTCCCTGTGGCAAGCGCCGAACGCAGCGGCAAGAGGTTTGATGGCGGCCTCATTGGCATTCCTGCCTCGCCAGGCTACGCGGCAGGTCCGGCAATCGTTCTGAAGTTGGCCGAACCGGAAGTCAACCA
>CAYXFH010000146.1:0-6078 GCA_964464245.1 uncultured bacterium | reverse complement strand
ACCTCCTGCTCCATGATGCGATGGACTTCAATGCCCTCCCCAAAACAGGAACCAGCAAAGAAAAGAGCTCGGACCGGCGGATACTTCACCTTGGGTTTACGAGCCTTCCGCTCCACGGCAAGCCAGATTTCATGAGGAATCTGAGTGGTGAGGCCGTGAAAAGAAAGGGCGGAAATAAGGCAGATGACACATTGGGGAGCAAGCTTGGCCACATTGACGAGGTCGATTTCCGTAGGGAAACTGTCCATCTCGGTCAGTTGATAAAGGCCTCGGGAGAGAGAAATCAGTGTACCGTTATCGCGGAGGCCGTACAGGGTTCTTCGGTGGATCCCTTGCTGAAAAGCTTCGCGGGTGCGGATGACCCCTCCCTGCTTCCGGATGGCGCTGATAGCTTTTTCTTTGGCGGTATCCATAGGAGCATGGTACAGAAACGTCGGCAAAATATCAAGACTGCCGACATTACTTGACCAGAGTTCCCTACCCCGACTGCACACCTCGTTCCTCCTTTCTTCCCCGCTGGGTCCATTCTCTGATGGCTTCCCTGGAGGCTGCTGCCCGGGGGGTTTGCCTCCTCTGCCTAGACAGAGATTGGCTGTCTAGATAGATGTAGCAGAAGAGCAAAACACTGAAGATAAGCCATTGGAGGCGCTTCAAACGAGCACGCAGAGAAGCATTGGAGGTTTGTCAAGATGCAGAAACAGCCAAAAGCAGACGTTGAAAAAAAAGTTCATCCCTCCAACTCATCACCCATTCATCTACACGCCGCAGCAACGGTTGCTCTCGGTCGTTCACACCGAACCAGGGGATTGCTTTATGAACTTAATGACATATAGTGATTACAGAATGTAACAACCGCATGCGGAGGAATGAATAATGGCAACGGCAGTAAGGATTTCTGAGGAACTGGCCAATGAGGCAAGAAAGTTCAGCCGAGTCGACCACCGCTCTTTGGCCGGCCAAATTGAACATTGGGCGCGCATGGGCAAGTATGTCGAGGAGAATCCAGACTTACCCTATTCGCTGATCAAAGAGATCCTGGTTGGACTAGCGCAATTGGAGCAGGGTAACAAGACCGAATACTTATTTGGTTAAGCCCTCATGAAGATATTTCAATCACGATCTTTTGAACAAAAAGCGAGGAAACTGACAAAACAGGAAAAAGAAGGTTTGGACCAGGAGGTACGCAGAATCGCAGAAAACCCATCGATCGGGGAGGAAAAGAAGGGAGATCTGATGGGATCTTAAAAAACCTCGAGCTGATCAGCATTGGACCCCACGAAAATTACTATCGCAATTTGAAGCAGTATCTTAAGAACCGATGATAGACCCAGGCCACCACGGCAACGTAGGAAAAGCAGGACATCTGAGGAATAGTACCGGTCTAGCCCTGTGCTATGATACGGGCATCAAACGTTGAAGGGATGAGAGATGGGGATAGGCGCTCCGCAGCTCTTCCTGGTTGGTGACGAGCTTGTTATGGCATAATGAAGTGAGATCAACAATGGTGAATATAGAAATCCCTCAACAGGAGATCCGAGCTTTTTGCCGGCGCTGGAAAGTGCAGGAGTTTTCCTTCTTTGGCTCGGTACTGAGGGAGGATTTCGCGCCTACCAGCGACATTGATATATTGATCAGCTTCCTGCCAGAGGCGCCTTGGAGCTTGTTTGAGTGGGTAGAGATGAGGGATGAGCTGGCCAAGCTCTTTGGGCGAAGAGTGGACTTGGTAGAAAAGGAGGCGTTGCGCAATCCATTCCGGCGTCAACGCATTCTGATGACGAAAGAGGTTGTCTATGCGGGGTGAAGCAGATGATGCTGCCTATCTGTGGGACATGCTCGATGCTGCCAAGGCCGCCCTGTCCTTCAGTGAAGGTATCAACTTTGAACAGTATTCCCATGATCGAAAGCGCAATTAGCTGTTGAGCGGGCAATCGAAATCATCGGAGAAGCGGCTCATCACGTTTCGCCCGATTTCCAGAACTCCCATCCAGAAATCCCATGGCGGCAAATCGTGGCACAACGGAATGTACTGGCGCATGAATATGGAGAGATCCAACAGGAAAGATTGTGGGTTTTGCTTCAAAACCAGTTACCGCAATTAATCCTTGCCTTGGAAAGCTGCGTACCCTCGATCCCGCGATAAGCATTTTCAAATGCTCCTTGGCTTCTTTCCAGTGGGCGGGTTCCCAGTGTAATGATGTTAGGAACGACGCCGTCGTTTAGGTCCGGGTCAATGTGGTCAGGGATCTAGGTAGCCAAGATCGAGCCCTGTGCTATGATACGGGCATCAGACGCAGAAGCGCAGGCCATAGACAATGACAATCGGCGAGATCCTTACAGCGTTCTTCTTTGCTTTCCTCTTCATCCTGATCCTCGTGCCCCTCTGGCGCATGAACAAACTGCAATTGGATCGGGTGCGGGCCATGCGCAAGCTGGAAATCAAGCGCGGCTCGCGGGTGATAACCCTCATTCACCGGCAGGAAGCCCTTTCCATGCTGGGCCTCCCCTTCTTCCGCTACATCGACATGGAGGACTCGGAGAAGATCCTGCGCGCCATCCGCCTGACCCCGCCGGACACCCCGATTGATCTGGTGGTGCATACCCCGGGTGGCCTGGTGCTCGCTTCTGAACAGATCGCCCACGCTCTGCGCCGGCATCGCGGCAAGGTCAGCATGATGGTCCCTCATTACGCCATGTCGGGAGGGACGTTGATCGCCTTGGCCACAGAAGAGATCTTGATGGACGCCAACGCGGTGCTGGGACCGGTGGATCCCCAGCTTCAGACGGCAGAGGGAGTCTTTCCCGCCACCTCCCTGCTGGCTGCGGTCCGCCAGAAAGAAGTGGCCGACCTGGAGGACAGCACCCTGGTCATGGCAGATGTGGCAATGAAGGCCATCTCCCAGGTGAGATCCTTCATCCTCTGGCTCCTGGACGAGCGAATGACGCCGGCCCAGGCCGAGCGGATCGCCTCCTGCCTGGCCGAGGGAACATGGACCCATGATGCGCCCCTCACCGTGGAAGTCTTACAGGAGATCGGCCTGCCCATCGTGGTCGGCCTTCCCGAAGAAGTCTACGACCTGATGGATCTCTACCCTCAAGGGCGAGGCCGCCGGCCCTCGGTACAGTACATCCCCATCCCCTACGAACGAAAGGAAGATCCGAAGAAGTCATAACGGCAGCCTGTTCGTAGGATACGTGTGGGTTTCGTCAAGATAATTCCTTGTAATTTCGCACATTGAGAGCCTTCCATTTCAACAGCGGTTGGCTTTGTATGCGCTGCTGGAGGGAAGTGTCAGCGGTCAGAATGGTCGAGTCGATCACTCCTTGCTCCAGCAGCAGATCCAAGAATGCTCGCTCGGGGTCTGTGAAGGGCAGCACTACAGATAGACCCTCCCGGCACTCCGTCACAAGCCGTGCTCCATATTCCACTGATGTCGCACGGACCTCTGCTTCGTTGACGCGCAGGGTGGGAATCAGCTGCCTGTCTAACTCCGCAGCGTTGATGTCCACATCCTCGGTAGAGACTGTCCTCCAGTCTTTGCGGTTCATCGCGCCGTAGACGACGAATCCGATGCGAAGTCGATGCCGTTCAAGGTTGCCCATCCGAAGAATCCGATGGCTGTCGAACAAATCTCTCGCCTGTTTGCGTGCCAGCAGCGCCGCAAGCTTTCCGGCTGCCAGTTCATGATGATCCAGCACGGGAATCCCTGTGGCTTGCCAAATCCCGATGGGGTGAGAGTCGCAAGTAACGACCGGCCACAACGGGACGCGGAACATGAAGTTGACGTCCACTTCGAGGTTGCTGGTCTGGCCGAGGGCGCTTTCATGACGAAGCGACCACTTACCTCCGGCGTGTTCTCCGGGCATCCGTCTGACGCTGAAGCCCTCCCGCGCGAAGACTGCCTGAAGAGCCTGTTCGATCTTTGGACGCTCGGCGAGCATGCCTTCACGATCCTCGGCTCCCACATAGTTTAGATCGATGTCGACGGAAAGGCGCAGCACATCAAAGACGAAAAGGTTCAAAGCCGTGCCGCCCTTGAGGACCAACTTCCCTTTGAGGAAGGGGTGACTTCGTATGGCATCGAGCAATGCAAGCAAATGGGCAGCCTTTTCCAGCACATCTGGCCTGAAGCCGGTCGCCTCCGCTTCTGAGGCCAGCTTCTCAGGGGAGATTCTCACAGGACTTCCCCCCACACTCGTTCATATACTTCCCTGGGGACCATCAAGTTCCATTCCGGCACGAGGCGACCGGATTTCCGTTTTGAGCGGTTCATATAATGCGGTTGCCGTGGCCGCAGATCGTGAAGTGCCTTGAGGTGACAGTCCTCTACCATCAAGGGATCACGGTGCTGCTGGAGAAAATACCCCACCTTCGCCCCAGTGGTTGCATTTCCAAGCAAAAACGCATACTCCACGACCTTGTCCAGATCGAAGAATTCGACGGACTCCAGCGATCGCCAGATTTCCTCCCAGCTTCCCGAAAGGTCCGGGCGATCCAGGACATCCACCATAGTTCGCTCCAAACTGGTGACTCGAAGCACCATACCGGCGCGCTCTGTGGCCAAAACGCCGAAACTCTCCTTTCCCGCGCGCCGAAGAGCCTGCGGAAAACTCGCTCCCTGGAAAACATGGGAGCGGAACGTCAGAGGGCTCAGCGGGCGGGATGCCGAATAGGTGAAATATTCCTGCACCGAGTAGGCCCGGCCGTGCAGTTCAAGCGCTGTATGGTGCGATAACACCGCGTCTTTGGTCAGCTTCGCGGCTACGAGAAAAGGGTCGACCAAATAGGAATTGGCGTCGGCTCCTGGCGGGATGACAGCATACAAACCGTGCCGCACCCGAACGACTCGTCCGGTTTTCTGGTAGTAGGCCAGAAGAGCCTCCTGCGCCCTTCCGCCAACCTCGCCACGAGACGACAGATGCCAAGCTAACTCCTCTCCGGTGAAAACCGGGCGTTTTCGGAAAAAACCATCATGCTTCATCGCTATTGTCCTTGACATCGTTTCACGTTACCCATGAAAGTATTATGGGTTTTGTGTTCACATGTCAAGTTGCACCCTTCCGACTTCTTGACGATTACACGCGTAACCCATGCATTACTATGGGTTACGTGCGCGCTCGGCAAGTACATGATCAGAGACGCAGCCAAACGATGCCCGTCCTCCTCTACCTATTTTCCGATCAGCTTCTTCAGATACTCCGTGACGATTCCCATGGCTCTCTTTCTCATCCCGCCTGTGTTCCGCGGGAGATAATCTCCACATAGGGCTGGAATAGGTACTTTTTATAGCGTCGCTTTCCGGTAATCTCTCGCAGAATGCCTTCATCCACGAACTGGCGAAGCAGTTGCCCTGCGCGTTTGGCGGTGATTTCCAGATGTTCTGCTGCCTCTTGAGTGCCGATCACCGGCTTGGCAAAGAGCAGATCCACAAGACGGATCACGGTCAGGGTAGTTTCCGGGTGCTTCGACAGTTTCTGAATCAGGTTGTCCTTCAAGGCGATGATTTCCTGCGCGGTTTGGCCGGCGACCTGCGAAGTCTGGCGTATGCCCTCCAAGAAGAAGATCAGCCAACCCTCCCAGGCTTCTTCTTTGCGAACGCGGTCCAGCGCTTCGTAGTAAGCGGTTCGGTTCGCTTTCAGGTAGAAACTGAGATAGAGCAGAGGATAAGCGAGGATCGCCTTCCATGCCAAGTAGAGAGTGATCAGCAGACGGCCTGCGCGGCCATTGCCGTCCATGAAGGGATGGATGGTTTCAAACTGGGCATGGATCAAGCCAATGCGCACGAGCGGTGGAATGGCGTCATCGGCATGCAGGAAGCGTTCCCACTCTCCCATCAATTCTTCCAGGCGATCCGGCGGTGGGGGAATGAAAGTGGCTTCCTGGATCGTTCCGGACAGGTGACCGATGAAGTTCTGCTCGCGCCGGAATTCCCCGGGTCTGCGATGCTGACCTCGCACACTTTCCATCAAGATCTTGTGGACCTCTTTGATTAACCGCAGGGACATCGCCAGCTCGTGCAACCGCTTGAGGCCGAAGTGTAGCGCCCGAACGTAATTCACCACTTCCTGAATGTCATCCAT
>CAYXFH010000145.1:0-54891 GCA_964464245.1 uncultured bacterium | reverse complement strand
GCGGAGTCTTGGCGACTGGTCTATAAATACCTCATCGCCCAAGTCGAGCAGGAAGGCGTGGACAGCGCTTGTGCTCACGCGTTACACGAGTACCGGAGGGCCATTCAACAGCGCGAGGAGACAGCGGAGTTCAAAGGTCAGCAAGAAGCGCTAGAGAACTTTCTCGCTCTCTGCGGGTTTGACGAACGAACCATTGAGGCCAGTCAAAGTGAATAGTGTATCGACTGGTTGGGATCGAGTCGATTCCCTCCGGGAACTGAAAGGCTCCTGGAACTCTTTCCTTTTGGCTTCCTCCACCCCAGACTTCTTCCGTAGCTGGGAATGGCTGGACGCGTGGCTGGCAGTATTCGGAGCCGGCAAACGACCCTGTATCCTGGCCTATTACGATCATGACGGTTTGGCTGGACTGGCTCCCCTCTGCAGTACTTCATTTTTCGGCCTTGAACGGATTACCTTTCTCGGGGCCGGCGTATCGGATCGTCATGGTTTCATCGTTCGCCCCGGGAAGGAGGACGCCTTCTCTCGCGAATTATTTCAAGCTCTCGACGAGCATACGGGCTGGCAACTCTGCGATCTTCGGGAATTGCCGGTGGACGATCCCATCTCCCAACGCCTACACGCCTCTCTTTCCTCACGTATGACGCAAGTTTCTTTGCAGAGTAAGCTACCCTACCTGACCCTGCCCACCACTTGGGAGGAGTTCTTGGGCGGTTATAGCAAGAAGCGTCGCGACAAGATCAAGTATTACCCCCGGATGCTCAGCCGCGACTATCAATGGTCGATCGAGGAAGCTGACCAGGGGAACTTGCAGGACCGGTTGGATACTTTGGCTTCTCTCAATGTGCACCGCTGGCTGCGCAAAGGGGTCCCCTCCTCGTTCCTCCTGCCGGGTTTTCGCCTTTTCCATGCACGAGTGGCGAAGTCCTTGTTGGGGCGAGCTTTGCGGCTCTACACCCTCCTCGTCGACGGGCGACCGGTGGCATTTCTTTACGGCTATTCTTTCGGCAAACGCTTTTCATTCTACCTCTGCGCGCAAGATGACCGTTTCTCCCGCTATGGCCCCGGATTCATCCTCCAGGTTGAGGCCATCCGCCGGGCCATTGAGGAGGGTTGCCTGACTTTTGATTTCCTCAGGGGTTTGGAGGATTACAAGATGCACTGGAAACCACAGGTCGCCGTCAACCAGCGACTTTTAGTTCGACGTGGGGGATGGGGGAGTAGAATAGGAGCCAGTCTGATCTGGGCCGAGCATGGGCTCGTACAAGGAATCAAACGAAAGGCGAAGCGTATTTGAGGTGTTGACGATCCCCAATCTACTCACCATCTTCCGTCTGGCAGCCGTGGCGCCGTTGGTCATCTTTATCCTTGCGCGAAATTCGCTGGCGGCTTTCCTGGTCATCCTCTTGGCCACCTTCTCCGATTATTTGGACGGCTATCTGGCGCGCCGGTTCAAGCAAGAGAGCAGGCTCGGAAAGATCCTTGACCCCACTGCCGATAAGCTCTTGGGTGGCGCCGCTTTCATTTCCTTATGTATTGCCCAGTATCTGCCTTGGAGTATCTTCGCCTTCTTCGCTGCGCGAGACTTGATCCTACTCATCACCATGTTCATCCTCACCGCCCAACACAAGCGGATCCTCACCGAAACCAAAGTCGGCAAGTTCTCCACCGGTCTTTTTATGTTGAGCCTTGCTCTGGTGGTCATCGAAGTCCCTTATGCCGTTCTCCTCTTTTACATCTGTTTCGCCATCTACCTTTACACCGGTGCGATCTACGTGATCCGCATTTTCCAAACTCCGGAAGGCAAGGAGTTGAAAGAGGAAGCCAAGCGTCGCTTCCACAAGCGCCCAGAAGGAGAGGAAGTTTTTCCTGTGGGAGACGATCAGACCTGCCGCAGCATGGGGACAGATTTCAAATCTGTCCCCATGCTGCGTGAAGCTATCCTTACCGTTGACACGCATGCGTACATAAGGATCCCTATCCGCACCCACGAGATCAAGCCTCCTGATGGCTTACAGGAACAAGTGGCAAGGTATGCCGGGAAATTCCTCCAATCGAGCGACACATTGGTTCTCTCTGAGAAGATGGTTGCCGCTACCCAGAACCGCCTGGTTCCCTCCGAGTCAATCCACCCCACTCGCTTAGCTATTTGGCTGGCCGGGAAGGTAACGAAGACTCCTCATGGGATCGGCCTGGGCAGCCCTCTGACCATGCAGTTGGCCTTACACGAGTGCGGTACTTGGCGCATTCTCCTGGCTGCAGCCTTCGGTGCAGTGGGGAAACTGCTGGGGATCAAGGGTCTTTTCTACCGAGTAGCCGGGCGGCAAGCAGCATGGATCGACGGAGACGCTCCTTATGGGATGTTGCGTGGTCACGCGGTGTTGGGGCCAAAAGAACCCGCTCGAGTCTGTCAGGAGATGGACCAACTCTTCGGATGCCGGGTAGCCATATTAGACGTCAACGACATCGGCGGATGTGAAATTTGCGGCGCATCACGCGGAGCGGACAAGCGGATCGTATTGGCTTTGATGAAAGACAATCCTCTTGGTCAGGATGTCGAGCAAACCCCAATCGGGATCCTCCGCCTACTTGATAGGGATCCCGTAACTCTCTTCCATTCTCGTTGACGGTCCCTTCAAATCTCCCTATACTTCATTTGGATAAGAGTGGGGTTGGCCCACTCTTTTCGTTCCCAGGATGGAGAAAAAGACGCTGAATTCGATAGAGATCCGCGCCCAGCCTATGCTGTTGAAGGCAGGTTATAGGCTATTGGATGTGATCATCGTGGGCAAGCGAGAGCCAGTCGTACGGTTGATCATCTTTTCCCCGGAAGGGATCTCTCTGGATGACTGTCAACGGGTTTCGAGGCTGCTCGGCAACGAGCTAGACGATCTTTTTCCCTCCCGCTATCGGATGGAGGTCTCCTCCCCAGGGCTTGAGCGGGAGATCAGAGACCCGGAGGAGTTCACCCTTTTTCACGGGCGCGAGGCTCAGATCCGTCTTAACCAGAAGATCGAGGGAGAGGATCTTTACACTGGAATCCTGGAGGGCGTAGAAGGCGAATCGCTGCTCCTAGAGGTCGATGGACGGCAACGGGCTTTGCCCATCCCTCTGATTGAGAAAGCCCGCTTGGTCTACCGTTGAGGGGGGAGGCAGTCGTGTCAAAAGAGTTGATCCTCGCCCTCGAACAGATCGAGAGAGAGAAGGGAATCAGCAAGGAGTCCTTGATTGAGGCTATTGAAGTAGCGCTCACCACCGCTTACAGAAAAGATTACGGAGCCAGTCAGAACGTCCTCGTTGATCTCAATGTGAAGACTGGTGAGATTCACGTCTTCGCCCAAAAAGATGTCGTTGAATTGGTGGAGAATAAGTTCGCCTCCATTTCTTTAGAGGAAGCCCATCAAATCGTGCCGGAGGCTCAATTGGGCGACATCATCAAACAAGAGATAACACCCAAGGACTTTGGCCGATTGGCCGCACAGACAGCAAAACAGGTCGTATTTCAGAAGATCAAAGAAGCTGAGCGGGAAGCAGCTTTCCAAGAATTCCTCGACAAAGAGGGAGAGATGCTGGTGGGGGTGATCCGGCGTCGGGAGGGAACCACTATTTTCATTGACTTGGGGAGAGCCGAGGCAGTCCTCATGCAGAAGGAGCAGGTTCCAGGCGAGCGCTACGAGATGAATGGGCACTACCGCATCTACCTCGCATCCGTGTTGCAATCCAAGCGGGGACCGGAATTGATCGTCTCGCGGGCTCACCCCAACCTGGTGCTCCGGCTCTTCGAGTTGGAAGTCCCGGAAATCTTTGAAGGACGCGTCGAGATCAAGAGCATCGCTCGCGAACCAGGGATGCGTTCAAAGGTAGCTGTAAGCTCTCGAGAGGAGAAGATCGACCCGGTTGGCGCCTGCGTCGGCCCGAAAGGGGTGCGAATCCAAGCAATCGTACGAGAGCTGCGGGGGGAGCGAATCGACATCATCCGCTATTCCAAGGATTCCCAGGAGTTTATCGCCAATGCCCTCAGCCCGGCCAAGATCTCCCGCGTGCAACTGGACGAGAAGGCTAGGACGGCGAAAGTCTGGGTCGCGCCAGATCAGCTCTCCCTGGCCATCGGTAAAGAAGGGCAGAACGCCCGCTTGGCCGCCAAGCTAACCAACTGGAAGATCGACATCCAATCCGAGGGGGTTAAATGAGTACGCGTCTACCCCTGCGAACATGTTCGGGTTGTAGCGGGGTTTTCGCCAAAAGAGAACTACTGCGCATCGCTCGTTCCCCGCAGGGCGACTTATCCCTTGACTTGGTAGGAAAGAAGCCCGGCCGTGGTTTTTACTTATGCCGCCGGCAGGCATGTTTGGAGCGTGCGCTGAAGAACAGGAACTTTGAAAGGAAGATCGGAGCTCGTCTCCCCGAAGAACTCCTGACGCAGTTGCGGGAGTCCATTAAGAACGGACAGGAGGTTAAACCGTGCCGAAGAAACGAATCTATGAATTAGCCAAGGAGTTGAACATCTCCAGCGCTCAACTGCTGTCCATTCTTAAAGAGCTTGGCGTGGAGGCGAAAACCCACGCCTCGACTATTGAAGATGAGATGGCCAAGTTAGTGCAGGAGATCTTGGCCGAACGCCCCATACAGCTTGAATCGGAGCCGATCAGCGAGGTGGACGCAGCCCAGGCGGTTGCCGCCCCGACCATTCCTGCTTCTGTGGGGGATTTCGCCAAGCTCTACCACCTTGAACCAGCCCAGGTAGCCGAATACCTCCGGAAGAAGGGCGAGATGGTTACAATCACCCAGCCACTCAGCCAAAAGGGTAAAGAGCTGTTGAAAGCATTGGTCCCCAGCGCTGGAACGCTGCCAGCCACAGCAAGCCCCAGTATGGAATCCAGCGACAAGAGCGCCAAGTTTGCCCCTCTGCCCTCGAATGAAACGAAGGATTGGGTCGGTAGAGCTCCTGTCGTCACCGTATTGGGTCATGTAGACCACGGAAAGACCACGCTCCTGGACGCGATCCGTCATTCCTCGGTGGCAGAGAAGGAAAAAGGTGGGATCACCCAAAAGATCGGCGCATCGGAGATCCAGTTCAAAGGGCAGCGCATCGTCTTCATCGACACACCCGGGCATGAAGCCTTCACCGCCATGCGAGCTCAGGGCGCCAAGGTGACCGATATCGCCGTTCTGGTAGTTGCGGCCGACGAAGGGGTCATGCCCCAGACTGTGGAAGCGCTCAATCACGCCAAAGCCGCCAAGGTTTCCATCATCGTTGCTCTGAACAAAATGGACAAAGAAGCGGCGAACCCCGACCGGGTCAAACAACAGCTCTCGGACCTTGGCCTGGTTCCTGAGGAATGGGGTGGGGAGACTATTTACGTACCCCTGTCAGCCAAGAAAGGGGAGGGTGTCGACAAGCTCCTGGAGATGATCTCGCTTTTGGCCGAGGTGCAAGAATTGAAAACCTCACCCAACGCCGCCGTTTTCGGCACGGTAATTGAAGCCAGGTTGGACAGAGGCCTGGGGCCAGTGGCGGCTGTGATCGTACAAGGAGGTCTTCTTCGTGTTGGGGATATCCTGCAAGTAGGGGAGACGGGTGGCAAAGTACGTTCCATCATCAACGCCATGGGAGAGCGTCTCAAACAAGCCGGTCCCTCCACAGCGGTTGAAATCGTCGGCCTGGAAGCGGTTCCCCGCCCTGGAGTGCGTTTCCAGACGACTAAGGATCTTAAGTTGCAGCGCAGCGCTGAGAGCCAGCCGCAAGGAAAGGATTTCCGCTCCACCGATAGGCTCTTCAAAGCCTTTCAGAAAGAGAGCAATAAGTTTCCACTGGTCCTCAAGGCTGATTCCCAGGGCACGCTGGATGCCTTGCTGGTGGCCATCAGCAAGGTAAAATCCACCGAGATGGAGATCGAGACAATGCATGCTGGCGTAGGGGCGATTACGGAATCGGATATCGATCTGGCCTCGGTCACGGCTTCGATGGTGCTCGGCTTCAACGTACGGCCGGATTCCATGGCAAGAAAGGCCAGCGAGCGCGAGGACATCGAGATCCGCACTTATGATCTCATCTACGAGTTGGTGACTGACTTGGAAGGATGCGTACGCGGGCGTTGCGAGCCCCGCATCGAGGAGAAAACGGTGGGGCGAGCGGTGATCCGTAAGCTCTTCCGGGTACCCAAGCTGGGTTTCATTGCCGGTTCATATATTCAGGATGGCAAAGTCGAGCGCAACTCCAAGGCTCGCGTGGTGCGAGACAACATCGTAGTCGGTGAAACCAAGGTTACTTCCCTGCGACGCTTCAAAGAAGATGTCCGCGACGTGGCCAGCGGGTACGAATGCGGAATCGGCTTGGACAAAGCGACCGATCTCCGCGAAGGCGATCTGTTGGAATTTTACACCTTGCAGCAGGTTTGAAGTGGTCGGTTGGGGTGAAGTCGAGCTGCTCATTCCCGGCAGCCATTCCCTTAAAGATAAACGCCAGGTTCTCTCCAGTATGATGCAGAGAATTGGAAAACATTTCAACGTCTCCCTTTGCGAGGTTGAGAGGCAAGACAGTTGGCAGCGCTCCCGCTTGGAAGCGGCCTGGGTAGGGACCAGCCAAACTGCGGTAGAGGAGACCTTCGCCGCTTTGCTGCGAACCTTTGAAGGAGACCCCTCGATTCAGGTTCTTTCCTCTACCTACGAGGTTCTCTGAAACCGGCATGGTCAGTCCTCTCCGGCGAGAGAAATTACAAGAGGCGATCCGCGAGTTAATCGCCACAGTGATCCACCGAGAGTTAAAAGACCCTCGTGTGGGATTTGTCACGATCACAAAAGTGGAGATGACTCCGGACGGACGGTCGGTAAAGGTCTTTTTCTCGGTGCTGGGCGCCGCGGAGCAGATACAGCGCACTATAGAAGGACTGACGAAGGCGCAGGGCTTTCTCCAGAAGCGCGTTGCGGAACACTTGCAGATGCGCTTCGCCCCCCATGTGCAGATCGTTTATGATGATTCCCTGGAAAAGGCGATGCAGGTTCAACAGCTCCTGAGACGATTAGAAGAGGAGAATGAGACCCATCCTCCCGACCCTGCTTGCCCAGATCATTGACCGGTCTTCTTCTTTCCTCCTCGCCACTCATGAAGGGCCAGACGGGGACGCCGTCGGGAGCTTGCTGGGCCTAGGTCACATTTTGCGGTCGTGGGGCAAGGAAGTTTTCGTTTTTTTCCCCCACCCCCTCGAAGCAAAATATGACGCATTAGCAGCCGGCCTTCCCTCTCTCCACGCGCCGCCGGCCAACCCTGCTTCCTTCACGTTAGCCATCTTAGATGCCGGAGGCAGGGAGCGCGTCCCGCTCTCCCTAGAAGGATACCGCGGGATGATCTCCATTGATCATCACCCCGGCAGCGATCTCCCCGCTGATTTCTCTTGGTGCGAGCCGAAGGCCTCCTCCACTGGAGAGATCTTGGCTTCTCTTTTCCTTGACGAGATAAACATTCCGCAACAAGCCTGCGCCTGTTGGTACTACGCTATTCTGGCCGACACTAATGGCTTCCAATTCCCCAATACCAGCGCCCGCACTTTGGAGCTGGCTGCTCGCCTGGTGAGCAAAGGCGCCCATCCCGACCAATTGGCCAACCTCTTTTTCAATCGCTGGAGCGAACGCGACATTCGTTATTTCGCGCGGGCCATGTCCTCTTTGGAGTGCCTGGAGGGAATGGCTTGCGCTTGTTTGCCGTTCGAGAGCGGGGTAGGGGAGGAGTACGACTCGGACATCCTGATGAACGAGTGGCGAAGATGGCCCGATCCCATCGTCTACGCTCTTTTCAAGGAGACTGAGCCACAGCATTTCAAAGTTAGCTTGAGATCCCATGGAACGGTCGACGTCAGCCAGGTAGCGCGGCTTTTTCATGGGGGAGGGCATGCCGCCGCCAGTGGTTGCCGACTGGAAGGCGACTACCGCCAGGTGCAGCAGCGTCTATTGGAGGCGTTTCGGGAGTTGCTGAAAGATGCCTAGCGGATTTCTCAACCTCCTCAAACCCCCCGGAATGACTTCATTTGATGTACTTCGCGCCTTGCGCGGAGGACAGCCCAAGCTCAAACTGGGGCACAGCGGAACGCTCGACCTGCCCGCCTGCGGGGTCCTTGTTGTAGCGGTGGAAAGAGCGACCAAATTTCTTCCGTACCTGCTCGCCGAGAAAGAATACCTCTTCGAGGTGATCTTTGGCTTACAGACAGACACTGGAGACTTGTGGGGTGAGATTGTCAAGGATACAGGAGCAATAATCGAGCGAACCGTCGTGGAAGAAGTGTTAACTCGCTTCATCGGCGCACTGGTGCAAGAGGTGCCTCTCTTCTCGGCCAAACACCAAGATGGCAAGCGGTTGTACCAATTGGCCATGGCGGGACGGGAACCCTCGGCGCAGAAGACGACCAAGGTTCATATCTACTCGCTGCGCTTCTTAGATTTTTTGTTAGGTAAATATCCCCGGGCTCGCCTATTGTTGCGGTGCTCTGGCGGCACTTACGTCCGAACTCTGGCCAAAGACATCGGCGCAGCGCTCGGCCTTCCAGCCTGCGCCCGTTTTATCATCCGGTTGCGATCCTCCAACTATCGCCTTGAAGAGAGCAGTACCCTTCGTGATCTGGAGAGTAGTCCATGGCCGCTTCTACCGATCGAGTCGGCTCTCCAGCACTTGCCGTTGGAAGTGGTTCCCGAGCGGGATTTGTCTTCCTTCATGAATGGGAGGGGCATTTCCGCCTCGCTCCAAGGCACGGGGCAGTTCTTCCGTGTCCAAGACCGCCGCGGGCGCTTCATCGGACTGGGTAAGAGGCAGGAAGAACACCTCTTGGTAGCGGAGTGCCTACCCTAATGGAAGTGCGGCGTTTACCCGGTCCACCCGGGAAACGCGAGACAGCGCTGGGGATCGGGGTCTTTGACGGTCTGCACTGCGGCCACCTGGCGTTGATTGCGGAAGTCCATCGAGTTGCTTTGACTCGATCACTGGCGCCTGCAGCGCTGACCTTTGACCCGCCCCCCCCCGACTTATGGCGAGAAGACCAGTTTCAGCCACTGCTCTCCCTGGAAGAGAAAGTGGAGCGCTTCCTGGAGTTGGGAATCGAAGTGCTTTTCCTGCTTTCGTTTACCCCGGAGATTGCAGCCTATCCAGCCGGATATTTCGCCGAAAGGTTGTTGTCTTGGTCTCGACCGGCAATCATCGTCGTCGGAGAGAATTTCACATACGGTTGGAAAGGAGAAGGAAGCCCAATTTCATTACAGGCCATCGGCCAAAGGTTAGGGTTCACGGTAACGGTTTTACCATTACTGAAAGATAAGGCAGGTACGACCATCTCCGCCTCCTGGATCCGTCAATTGCTCCTGGAGGGTGCGGTGGAACAAGCCAATACCCTACTTGGCAGCCCATACCATGCCAAATTTCGAGCAGTGGGGGATAATCACGGCTACGAGCTGGTGGATCGGAAGAAGATCCTTCCTCCCAACGGCCGTTACACTCTTCGACTGCGCGATGGGGAGGAAATTGAAGGCGTCTTGTATGAAGGGACTCTGTACCTCCCAGTAATAGTCTGTGAGCGCATTGGCATTTCATTTATCTCTCGCCTGTAGGTGTAATTGCTTGTTCAAACTCATCGAAACGTGGTAAGATGAATATGTCTTAATCTGGGCAATTGCCTCCTCCAGGGATTGCCCGGTGAGGCGAATAATACAATCGACAAGGAGGACGAATTGTGACCCTAGCCAAAGAAGAGAAGCAAAGCATCATTCGTAAGTATCAAATCCATGAGATGGACACTGGATCGCCCGAAGTGCAGGTTGCGATTTTAACGGAGCGCATCAACTACCTAACGGAACACCTGAAAGTACACTCGAAAGACCACCATTCACGTAGGGGACTCTTAAAGATGGTTGGGGAGCGGCGTAGGTTGCTCAACTATCTCAAGAAGGAATCGAGCGATCGGTACAACTTCCTGATCAAGTCCCTGGGCTTGAGAAAGTAGACATGCATTGAGCGATATCACACGTATTGAATCCAGCCTGGCTGGACAGAGACTTACTTTAGAGACGGGGAAATTAGCTAAACAAGCTGGAGGCGCCGTTCTCGTCACACACGGGGAGACTGTGGTTCTGGCAACGGCCACATTGGCTGGGCAAGCCAGGGAGGGGATCGACTACCTACCTTTGATGGTGGATTACGAGGAGAAGATGTACTCCATCGGTAAGATCCCGGGCGGTTTCTTCAAGAGAGAAGGTCGCCCCAGCGAGAAGGAGATCTTGCGATCTCGCTTGATCGACCGCTCTATCCGGCCGCTCTTTGCCAGCCACTTGCGAAGAGACATACAAGTAGTTGCGAAGGTTCTCTCCGCTGACCCCGCCTATCCTCCGGATATCGCTGCCATGATCGCCGCAGGAACGGCGATTTCCATCAGCGAGATACCCTTCGAAGGGCCAGTGGCCGCGATCCGGTTGGGAGCCCAGGATGGGAAGCTTATCTTGAACCCCACTTATCAGCAGATCGAGGAAGGCCAGCTCGATCTGGTAGTGGCTGCCACCGAAGATGCCATCCTAATGGTTGAAGCTGGAGCGAAACAGGTCAGTGAGGAATTATTGCTGGAAGGCTTAGCCATGGCGCAACAGGAAATCCGGCGGATCATCGCCCTAGAACGGGAGATGATGTCTAAAGCCGGAAAGGAGAAAACTGTCTTCGCGCCATCGGAATATGCACCCGAGATGGTGGATGCGGTCAAACGAGAAGTCCGGCAGCGCCTGTGCGAGGCAATACGCATCGTCGAGAAACATTCCCGCGAGGAGGCCTTGGCTGCAATCGACAGCCAAATGCGAGCAACATTAGCGGATCAATTTCCCAATATGGAAGTCGCGCTCCAGGAGATCGAGCGAAAGATTCTCAAAGAAGAGACGCGCGCCATGATTCTGCGGGAGGGCATCCGCCCGGATGGGAGGACTACCTCCGAAATTCGTCCGATCACATGCGAAGTTGGAGTCTTGCCCAGGGTTCATGGTTCCGGACTCTTTACCCGTGGGCAGACACAAGTCCTGACGATACTCACCCTTGGAGCCATCGGTGAGGTGCAAATCATTGAAGGACTCGGCATCGAAGAGTTCAAGCGTTACATGCACCATTATAACTTCCCTCCTTTCTCGGTTGGGGAGGTGCGCCCAATGCGCGGACCAGGCCGTCGGGAGATAGGCCATGGTTCTCTTGCCGAACGAGCGCTTCTTTCGGTGATCCCGCACCAAGAGGAGTTCCCCTACACGATTCGACTTGTCTCTGAAGTGTTGGAGTCCAACGGTTCTACCTCGATGGCCTCGGTCTGTGGCAGCACCCTCGCATTGCTCGATGCGGGCGTCCCCATTACCACTCCGATCGCAGGGATTGCCATGGGTTTGATCAAGGAGAAAGAACAGGTCGCAGTTTTGACCGACATTCAGGGAATGGAAGACGCTTTAGGGGACATGGATTTCAAGGTTGCTGGGTCCGCTTCGGGAATAACCGCCTTGCAGATGGATATGAAGATCAAAGGGATCGAACTGGAGATCCTGCGCACAGCTTTAACTCAGGCGAAGGAGGCTCGTCTTGCCATTCTCGAAAAGATCCGGACAGCCATACCCCAACCGCGAGCCGAGCTTTCCCGCTATGCCCCTCGTGTTTTTGTCTTGCAGATTAACCCCGACAAGATCCGCGATGTAATCGGACCGGGTGGCAAGATGATCAAGAAGATCACTGAAGAAACCGGCGCCATGATCGATATCGAACAGAGTGGTCGAGTCTTCATCACTGCGCCCTCAGTCGAGGCCGGTGAGCTGGCCAAGCAACAGATCGAAGCGCTAACCGGAGAGGTGGAGATCGGCGCTTCTTTCACCGGGAAAGTGTCGCGCGTGGAGACATACGGTGTCTTCATGGAGATCAGTCCCGGCAAGGAAGGGTTGCTGCATAAGTCACGCATGTATGACCGCGCCGTCAAGCGTGTCGAGGAAAGTTTCAAGATGGGCGATGAGCTCCCTGTCATCGTGGACGGGGTTGACGATCGAGGCCGCATCAGCCTGACCCGGAAAGGATTGACCGGCCAGGACTTCAATGAAGAAGAGGAAAAGCACGAGCGTCGAGACCGTCCGGATCGATCGGATCGACCGTGGAAGTCGAGATCCAGATAAGGATCGAGGCGAGCGCCCGCGACCTGCCGATCCCGAATTACATGACACCCGGTTCATCTGGCCTGGATCTTCTGGCCAGCGAGTCGGTGATGATTGGCGCAGGAGATTGGGCGAAAGTTTGTTGTGGGTTTTCCATCGCCATTCCGATCGGCTATGAGGGTCAAGTGCGCCCTCGCAGTGGAATAGCTTTGGAGTACGGTGTTACTGTCCTGAATGCTCCAGGGACGATCGATGCGGATTATCGTGGTCTGGTTCAGGTGATCCTGATCAATCATGGAACTCGGAATTACCAAGTAGAGCGTGGAGCACGGATCGCCCAGTTGGTAATCAGCCCCGTGCTCCATGCTCTACTGAGAACGACGGAGAGTCTGGAGGAAACGGAACGGGCCCAGGGAGGCTTTGGTCATACCGGACGGTAGGGAAGAACTATACCCCAGTTTAAGGAAGGAGATCCTGGCCTGCCGAAAGTGTCGTCTTTGCGAGATGCGCTTACAGGTTGTGCCGGGTGAAGGCGATCTTTATTCCCCCCTTCTGTTCGTGGGGGAAGGACCCGGACAACGGGAAGACCAGCAGGGACGGCCTTTTGTCGGCCCAGCTGGAGTACTTCTGGAGAGCCTCATTCAGAGCGCTTTGGGCTTGAAACGGGAACAAGTCTACATAACGAATATCGTCAAGTGTCGTCCTCCCGAGAACCGTGACCCTCTACCGGACGAGGTTGAAGCCTGCCACCCATACTTAATTGCCCAGATTGGCCTGGTCGCCCCTGCGCTGGTTTGCATCCTAGGGCGACACTCACTGCACACATTGCTTGACCCGGATTGGAGCATTTCTACTGTCCACGGGAAGATCTTCCGCAAAGACGGGATCCTCTTCTTCCCCACTTTTCACCCCGCTGCTGCTCTGCGCAACTCGCAAGTGAAGGTAGAGTTGTCACTTGACTTTCATACCCTGCGCCTGCTGGTGGAAAAGGAGGCGCTCCTTGGAGCTTAAACTTGTTGCGCTCGGTGGGCTGGGGGAGATCGGAAAAAACATGATGGCCTTGGAGATGAGCGGAACGATGCTCCTAATCGATGCCGGGGTGAAGTTTCCTGATGAAAAAACACCCGGCGTGGATCTGATCCTCCCGGATTTTACCTATTTGTTGGCCAACCAGAAACGAATTGCCGGGATTATCCTGACTCATGGCCACGAGGACCATGTTGGTGCGGTGCCCTACCTCTTGCAACAACTCTCTGTTCCCGTTTACGGCACCGATATCACTCTCGGGTTGACCGCCGGACGGGCTAAAGAACTGGGGGTGAAAATGGATCTTCACACGGTCAAGCCAGGTGACCGGCTCCCCTTCGGTCCTTTTCAGGTGGAATTGCTGCCGGTAACCCACAGTGTGCCTGGCGGGCTGGGCCTGGCAATTCGAACCCCGCTCGGGATGATCGTCCATTCCGGCGATTTCAAGTTCGACAAAACACCAGTGGGAGGAAAGCCTTTCGACTTCGAGCGTTTCGCCAAGATCACCGCTGATGGCGTCCTTTGTCTGCTTTGTGACTCCACCAACGCCGAGAAGCCAGGTTTCGCATCCTCGGAGCGGACAGTAAAACCAGGTCTTGAACGGATTTTCGAGAAAGCTCGCAATCGCATCATCGTCACTACCTTTGCTTCCAACGTGCACAGAATTCAGCAGATCATTGAGACCGCAGCCTTGTTCAACCGGAAAGTGGCTATTGACGGGATGTCTATGACGCGTGTGGTCAATACGGCTCAGGAGCTGGGGTATCTGAATATACCGGAGGGACAACTGATCAAAGTAGAGGATCTCTCTCTCTTCCCTCGTGATCAGTTGGTGATCATCACCACCGGCAGCCAAGGGGAGCCACTCTCCGCCCTTTCTCGCATTGCAACTGGGGAGCATCGCAAGATCAAGATCGAGGCAGGCGACACAGTGATCTTCTCGGCTGACCCCATTCCCGGAAACGAACGATTGGTGTCAGAGACGATCAACAATCTCTTTCGCCTCAAAGCCGAGGTCATCTATGGCACTCAGGCCGGTGTCCACGTTTCCGGCCACGCTTTCCGCGAGGATATCAAGACAATGCTGCAGATCAGTCGTCCACGTTACTTCATCCCAATCCACGGGGAATATAGGCACCTTGTCTGGAGCAGCCGCCTCGCCCAAGAGATGGGCATCCGCCAGGAAAATGTCCTTTTACTGGAGAACGGAGATATGGTCAGTTTTACACCAGGGCGAGCATATGTGCAGGGAAAAGTGGCGAGCGCTCCCAATTTTGTCGACGGCATCTGTATTGACGAGGTGAAAAGTGAAGTGATCGAGGACCGTCGGGCTCTCGCTCAAGAAGGAGTGCTAGTAGTGGCGGCAGTAGTCTCCCTAGATGCGAGGAAAATCTTCAGCGGTCCCCTTTTTATCACCCGCGGCCTTCTCCAAGAGAAGGACTGGCTTGTCTGGAAGATCCTTCTGCACGATCAGATCACTGCCCTCCTGCGGAAGATGATCGAGGAAGAGGGTGGGGCGACGCATGCGTCGCCCCTACTACGAATTGAGGAGAAGATTCAGGAACAAACCGAACGCTTCCTAGCAAAGAGACTGAAGCGACGCCCCCTGGTCCTGGTTAGCGTGCTGGAGGGTGGCGGTCCGATCCTTCCATCATCACAGCGGAACCATGCGCAGAAGTTGAAGGAGGAGCTAGGTGGGGCGACGCATGCGTCGCCCCACCTAGCAGTCGCACCGAAAGCTGACTCCCCTCCCCTTCTTCTCGGGAAAGCAGCGCCTGGAACCCCAACGGCGGGCAAAGGAAAGATGCGGGCGGGAAGGACTTCAACGAAGGTCGCTAAAGGGAAGGGTGAGAAGCGCCAGACGGAGAAGCGAGTCTCCCAGAGAAAAGCCGGCGTGAAGGCGGAAGAGAGGCTGCATGGCCACACCGTCACCAACGAGAAAAAAAATAAATAAAAGCGGGGGAGACAAACGACGCGACCCCCACCACCAGGAACGAGCCCTATTGTGGGTGGCGCTGGCCATCCTTGGCATTGTCGCCATCGCAGTCTTGGCTTACTACCTCCCTCGAGTAACTTCCTTCTTCTGGGGCGCCTTGGCTTGGGATCTGCCCCTCTTTTTTTTCTTTCTACTGATCGGCTTTCTCCTTTGGCGTAACCTGCAAAAAGGCCGCTCCCGTTTCCTGTTGACCTTTGTTTTGGGCTCTCTGCTGATACTGATGATCGTTGGTTCCCTTAGCCGGGGTTGGTGGGTGGTGGGGATTTTTAATAGCCTTGGGTGGATTGCCTACCTCCTGATGTGTTTCCTTTTCTTGGCCTGCTTCTCTGCACTGTTCTGGCCAGGCCTATTGGGTTGGTGGAAGATGCGACGAAAGCGAGCCAAGGCCTTTAAGGCGGGGGAGACAATCGCTTCGTCTGTGAAGGCGCCTTCTAAGACAGACGCCAAGGAAGTGAAGGCCAAGGCGCATCGCTCAAGGATTTCTACCACTCTGGAGCAAAAGGCGCAATTGTCAACTTCTCTCGTTCCCCCTACCTATCGCTTGCCCCCCCTTGACTTACTGCGAAGGCCGGTTCAAGAGAACCCCAAGAACTCCCGGCGGGAAACACGCAATGTGGCGCAGATCCTGGAGGACAAGTTAAATAGTTTCGGCATCGGCACGCACGTGGTGAATATCGAAGTGGGGCCGGCCATCACGCGTTACGAACTGCAACTGGATCCCGGAGTGAAGGTCTCCAAAATTCTGAACCTTTCCGATGACATTGCCCTGACTCTGGCAGCGACGGGTGTCCGAATCGAGGCGCCTGTCCCCGGGAAATCGGTGCTGGGGATCGAAGTGCCTTCGGAGAAGATCTCCATCGTCTATTTGCGTGAGATCGTGGAGAGCGAGGCCTTTGTGAGGCGGAAATTCCGCATTCCTCTGACCTTGGGAAAGGACATCAGCGGTCATCCTGTGGTCGGGGAGCTGCGAGAGATGCCTCACCTCCTCGTAGCGGGAGCGACCGGCAGCGGGAAGAGCGTCTGCATCAACTCCATCCTATCCGGCATTCTCTATCGCTCCACTCCGGATGAAGTTCGCTTGGTCCTCATCGACCCAAAACGGGTAGAGCTTTACAACTACCGCGAGTTACCGCACCTTCTTTATCCGGTAGTTATGGACGTGAAGCAAGCAGGGGCCGTCTTAAAAGAGATCGTCAACGATATGGAGAGCCGTTTGGTGAAGTTCTCCGAAATAGGGGCGCGAGATATTGAGGCATATAACCTGAAGTTGAAAGAGCAGGATCTGGGAGAATCATTGCCGTACTATGTCGTGGTGATCGATGAATTGGCTGACCTTATGATGGTTGCTCCCGCCGACGTAGAGAAATACATCATCCGTTTGGCCCAATTGGCCCGCGCCACCGGCATCCACCTGATCGTGGCCACCCAGCGCCCGTCTACAGACGTCATCACCGGCATTATCAAGGCAAACATCCCCTCTCGCATCGCTTTTGCGGTAGCTTCTCAGATGGACTCCCGCGTGATCTTGGACATGAATGGCGCAGAAAAGCTGTTGGGACGTGGTGACATGCTTTTCTACCCGGTCAACTACCCAAAGCCGGTCCGCCTTCAAGGCGCTTACATCTCGGAGGAAGAGATCGACCTGGTCGTCGCCTTCTGGAAAGAACAGAACCAGGACAATCCGCTTCGCCCCCTGCCCATTCTTCAAGCTGAGGGCAAGGATTGGGAGGAAGAAGAGGACGACCCTCTCTTTGAAGAGGCGGTGCAATGGGTGATGCAAGCCGGGGAAGGTTCGGCCTCGATGCTGCAACGCAAGATGAAGGTCGGCTATGCACGGGCTGGACGACTGATCGATCTCATGGAACGGCGCGGTATCGTAGGGCCGTCGAGCGGTTCCAAACCACGTCAAATCCTGCGCCACACTGATCAGTCATCCCTGAAATTCTAATGCGCCCAGTTTTGCCTTTGGCCATAGGCGATCTATTGCTCCTGCGAAAGCAGCACCCCTGCGGCTCAGATCGCTGGGAAGTAGTCCGGCTGGGGGCAGACATTCGCATCCGCTGCTTGGGCTGCGGGCATCTTGTTTTACTGCCCCGTTCACAACTGGAGAAGCGAGTTCGTAAAAAGCTGAGTTCTCATCTGTCGGAAGAGAGCGAGAACGGTGGTGCGGGGAAGCTAGAGTGCTATGATGTAAGAAAATCTCCACATGAAGGTGAGAGGAAATGATCATTCGAAATCTCATCATTTTACTAATCGATCTTGGTTTAGGCATCTTTTGGGCTCTTGAAAGCAAGTATGCTTACTTTGGCAACCTTTTCATCGAACCATACCGCAGTTGGATGCCGGTTTTCTGCTTTGTCCTGGTTCTACTGTGGACGCTGCTTTCGATTCTGATCCTGCGTCGTTGGGGTTGGGCTTCGCTTGGGCTGCTGTTAACCTTTATAGCCTACGGCGCAGTAGCCTTTCTCTTTCCACCCACAGCGGATCTCTTCAACTTGGTGAATTACTCAACCACCCTCGCTGCCGTTTTATTAAGCGTCTTCCTTGTCTCGTTTTACGCTGAGCATGGCGCCGGACTGTTGGGCTATATGGTTCAAGCCCGGAAGCACCAAGTGACAGTACAGACAGCCGCGGGGCCTTTTTGGTTCCTCTTCGCCTTGATCCTCGGTTTCCTCAATGCCTTGGCTCTTTACTATTGCTGGCTCCCGACTGCATCGATCACCTTTCTCGGCTCCCCGCAGATCTTTCGCCTCTCTCTCTATCTCTTATTCGCCACCATCGGTGGTTTGCTCACCCTCTCTACGGGTTGGAGCGCCTTGGCCTCTTTCTCCTTCGTCTTCCTTAGTGAGTTTCTCACACTGTTTCTTTACACGACCTATGCTTCCTTCAGTCAGTTGGGGGCAGAACTAGCAGGGGTCTTCGTAGACCCGGCACGGGTCACCCTGCCCGCCTTGATGGTTTTCCTAAGCACACTTTGGGGGTTGGCTGCAGGTTACTACGCGCAGCGCTACTTCTTTCTGAAGGAGGGAAAACGGGCAGGTGAATTAGAGAAACTGGAGCTGACTGCAAAAGAAGGGGAATTGGCCGTCGTCTCAGCTACAGAGGGAATACCTGCCTCTCAGATTGCTCCGGAGACACCTCCAACTTCTTAACTTTTGGCGCCAAGAGCCATTCATGATAGTATACGAGGCTGTCACCAACCCTGCTCCGAACAACGGAGCAAATCCCGAAGGGAGTGAACAGAGTGCGTCCATACGAAGTATGTCTGATCGCCTCCCCCGCCCTGGCCCCGGAAGAGGCTGACAAGCTGGCAGAGAAGGTGCAAGAGATCATCACCAGCACAGGTGGCGAGGTAAGCAAAGTGGACCGCTGGGGGAAACGTAGATTGGCTTTTCCCATCCAGCGGCAGAACGAGGGGTATTATTTCATCTTTACCCTGCTAGGCGCCCCGCCCAGTATCGCTGAGGCCAAGCGCCAGATATCGCTGGCGCCGGAAGTCATTCGATTCATGTTCGTGCGACAGTGACGGGTCGGACCTCATGATCAACCATGTCATTTTGATGGGAAACTTGGTTGCTGACCCCGAGTTGCGGTATACCGCGGCCGGCGTCTCGGTGGCGACCTTTCGCTTGGCAGTGAACGACAACTACACCACGCAAAGTGGAGAGCGTCGGGAGAATGCCTATTTTTTCAATGTGGTGGTGTGGAAGAAACAAGCAGTGAACGTGGCCAACTTCCTGAAGAAAGGGAGAAGAGCCTTGGTGGAGGGACGCTTGACCAGCCGCACCTACGAGAAAGATGGCCAGAAAGTCTATCGGGTGGAGATCACCGCCACCTCGGTAACTTTCCTTGACCGGCCGGCCACCACCGCTGATAGTGGTCTCGAGCCATTTTCTCCCTCAATCGAGGAGAGCGAGATCTTTCCACCCGACGATTTTTCGACCGATCGTTCCAACGATGAGTTTGTAGGCTAGGAAGAAGGAAAAACGATGGATTCTAGAAAGCCAATGGACCCGCGGCGACGCCGTACGCGCGGCGCCAAAGATAGAAGACCCCGCAAGAAATTCTGCGCATTCTGCGCTGAAAAGAACCTTTTCATCGATTACAAAGATGCCAACCGTTTGCGTAAGTTCCTTAGCGAAAAAGGCAAAATTATCCCTCGCCGCGTCACCGGGAATTGCGCCAAGCACCAGCGGACTTTAACCCGCGCCATCAAGAGGGCTCGTGTGATGGCTCTCTTGCCGTACGTGGTCAACTAGAATGAAGATCATTCTCTTAAGGGATCACCCAGAACTGGGGAAACAAGGTGATCTGGTGGAGACGAAAGATGGGTATGCGCGCAACTACCTCATCCCTCGAGAGTTGGCCGAGGAGGCTACTTCTGGCGCCTTGCGCACGCTTGAGCAACGCAAGTTTGGCTGGAAGAAGCGCGAAGACCGAGAGTTGGCGGAAGCAAGAAAGACAGCCGCCACAATAGAAGGAAACCCATTGGTGTTACTCGCCGAGGCAGGGGAGAGCGGTAAGTTGTTCGGTTCAGTGACTGCACAAGATATCGTCGATGCGATATTTTCCACTTGTCAGACTTCCGTCGAACGGAAGCGGGTCTTGCTAGAGGAGTCAATTCGCACTCTTGGCAAACACAAGGTCCCGATCAAACTCCACCGAGAGCTGACCATCGAGGTCGAGCTGGAAGTTAAAGCGAAGGAATAAAGCCTTGTCTACTGATCTCTCCCGTTTACCTCCCCACAATCTAGACGCGGAGCAGGCAGTCTTGGGTTCTTTGCTGCTGGACCGGGATGTGATCGCCCAGGTTCTGGAGATACTCAGCCCGGTCGATTTTTATCGTGAACCGCACGCCATCATCTTCTCTGCTATCGCCGACCTATTGGAACGTGGGGAGCCGGTCGATATCGTTACGGTAGTGGATAGCCTACGTAACCAAGGAAAGCTGGAGACGGTGGGGGGGAGCGCTTACATTGCCTCCCTTGCCTCGGTGGTTCCCACTGCCTCAAATGCGCTCTATTATTCGCGTATTGTCGAGCAGAAATCGGTGCTGCGTCGCTTAATCGAGGCTGGAACGAAAATCGCTACGCTCGGTTACGACACGGATACCCCCCTTGAGGAATTGATCGACCAATCCGAAAAGTTGGTTTTCACCATCGCCCAACGACGCCTTTCAACGGATTTCGTGGAGATCAAGGGATTGGTTACCGCGGTATATGCACGGATTGATAATCTATTCCACAATAAGCGCTTGACCACCGGCGTGCGGACCGGGTTCGACGCCCTGGATCGCATGACCGCCGGCTTCCAGTCTTCCGATATGGTCATTGTGGCAGCTCGACCCTCGGTGGGCAAGACATCCTTCTGCCTTAATGTGGCAGAATATGTAGCATTGAAGGAGAAGCTGCCTGTCGCTATATTTTCACTGGAGATGAGCAAAGAACAGTTGGTCCAGCGGATGATCTGTTCCCAGGCGCGCGTCGATGCCCAAAAGGTGCGCACAGGTTTCCTCAGCAACGAAGACATGGAGCGCCTCAGCAACTCGGTGCCCGAGCTTTACAGCGCCCCCATCTACATCGACGATACGCCCGGCATCTCGTTATTGGAGATTCGCATCAAGGCGAGGCGCCTGAAGATGGAACGGGGCTTGGGAATTGTGATAGTTGACTACCTGCAGTTGATGTCCAACCGGACCCGGGCCGAGAATCGCGTGCAAGAGGTCTCTGAAATGACGCGCGGCTTGAAGAACCTCGCCAGAGAGCTGCAAGTCCCAATCATCGTCGTCTCACAGCTCTCCCGTGAGGTGGAGAAACGCGAGGGGAAGAAGCCTCAACTATCAGATTTGAGAGAGTCCGGTTCCATCGAACAAGATGCAGACACGGTCTTGATGCTCTTCCGAGAGGATCTCTACAAAACACGTGAGAGCGGCGATCAAACCGGCGCCACGGACATCATCATCGCCAAGCAGCGCAATGGGCCAATCGGTACCGTCAAGTTGAAGTTCATCAAAGAATACACCCGCTTCGAGAACTTGGGCGCCCACGGCGATACCTTCTAAACAGGGTTAGAGAGTTTGAGGGGGGAAGCCTGAAAACGACCCCCGTTGCACCGTAGGGGAAGTTAGTGACTAGTTTGCCGGCCCAACCCTTTTTGCTTATAATCAGGGCTCGTGCCAGCAGCACGTGTGGGCCGTTAGCTCAGCATGGTAGAGCATCTGCCTTTTAAGCAGGGGGTCGCAGGTTCGAGTCCTGCACGGCTCACCAAGATCCATCACGCGCCTCAGGCAACCCAAGGAAGGAAGATCAATCAAGTCATCATGCTGAGGCTGGAGATTGAATCATGTGCCAACTGATTGTCCACGGTGGAGCCGGGAAATCCCGTAATTCCCTGCCATATCGCAAGGGTATGGAAGAAGCCCTTCGCCGTGGTTACTCCGTTCTAGAAAAAGAAGGCGCTCTGGAAGGCGTCATGGCAGCAGTTCTCTCTCTTGAGGAAAACTCGTTGTTCAACTGCGGGACCGGGTCTGCTTTGAATTTGGATGGAGAAGTGGAGATGGATGCCTCCGTCATGACTAGCAAGGAACGTTTCGGAGCAGTGGGTTCTCTAAAACGGGTCGAGCACCCCATCCTGATTGCCAGGCGCGTGATGGAAGAGACGGACCACCTCTTGATCGTCGGAGATGGGGCAGAACGCCTGGCTCGTTATTGGGGATACCCACTCTACGATCCTGTCATCGGAAGTCGTCGGAAGGAGCTGGAGGATGTCAAGCGCAAGGGCAGCGCTTTCCTTCCAAACCTGCATAGCTTCCTTGGGGACGAAACGAAGGGAACCGTTGGCGCAGTGGCTCGCGATCGGATGGGCCGAATCGCTGTCGCCACTTCCACAGGAGGGTACGCAGCCAAGCTTCCCGGACGTATCGGAGATTCAGCTATCTTAGGCGCCGGAACCTATGCCTCACGCTGGGGAGGCGCGTCAGCCACAGGTCATGGCGAGCAAATCTGGCGGCAACTTCTATGCTTCGAAGCGGTGGAAAGGATGCAGCTTCACCCTGCCGGGCAAGTAATCCCTGGTCTGGTGAGAGAAGCCAAGGAGCAGGGTTGTAGCTGCGGTTTGATCGGAATCGATTGGCGAGGGCGCATGGCCCAGGCCTTCAACACGGAAGCGATGCTCTGGGGAACTATAGAAAATGGGCAGTTGACGCTCGATGCGTAGAAGAATCAGACCACCTTGTTTGCTTTAAAGGCAATAAGGTAAGCGGCATCATGCAACTTATCGTCCACGGTGGGGCTTGGAACGATCATGGGGGATCTTGGCGCGAGGTCTCCGGTGAAAGTTATCAAGAGGGTATCCGACGGGCGCTTGACTGCGGGATTGCCGTCCTAGAGAGGGAAAACGCGCTGGAAGCAGTCATTGCCTCCATTGAGGTTCTTGAGGATGACCCTCTTTTCAATTGTGGGTCCGGTTCTTCCTTGAATCTTGACGGGAGAGCCCAGATGGACGCCGCCGTGATGACCAGCGAAGGGATGTTCGGGGCGGTGGCAGCCCTAGAGAATGTGCAGCACCCGATCGATGTGGCGCGTGAAGTGATGACGCGCACCGATCATCTCCTCTTGGTTGGGGAAGCCGCTACGAGGTTTGCTCGCTCCTGCGGTTTTCCTCACTACGATCCGACCACAGACTCGCAACGGTCTCTATGGCGTGAGATCGTTGACCAGCGACAGTCCAATCTTCTTCCCCACCTGGAGAATTTCCGAGGGTTGCAGCGTTGCAGTGATACGGTTGGAGCAGTAGCCAGAGACCGAAGTGGGCGGTTGGCGGTGGCTTGCTCCACCGGGGGTTTGGCTGGGAAGCTCCCGGGCCGGGTTGGCGACACGCCGATCTTAGGAGCTGGGCTTTTTGCCTCTCGTTGGGGAGGCGCCGCCGCTACCGGCCACGGGGAACAGATCATGCGCCGTTTACTGGCTTTCCGCGCAGTTCAGATGATGCGCCGGGAGCCTGTCTTGAAAGCTGTCACCACTCTTCTGCCTGAGGATCCGCAGACCTTCGCAGGAGGCCTCATCGGGATCGACTGGCGCGGTCAGATCGGTTATTACGCCAATACCGAAAGGATGCCTCTGGGCATCTATGATAGAGGAAAGATTCTGATTCGTTCCTTGGACTAATCAGCCTTCGGCAGCAGTCTACTAATGCACCGTAAGGAGCGACTCCACCCAGCCCCCGAACGACCTTGCGAGGGAGGATGCGATCGGGTAGACTATCTCCGGCTTTTTGTGCCCCCATAGTCTAGTGGCCGAGGACATCGCCCTTTCAAGGCGAAGACGGCGGTTCAATTCCGCCTGGGGGTACCACAGTTTTCGGAAAGAACGTCTGAACCGAGTCGAAGCGGATGCTGGAACTCGTCAGGTATTTTTCGCTGGGGAGTCGTCCAGTGGTAGGACAGCGGACTTTGGATCCGCCGACGGTGGTTCGAGCCCATCCTCCCCAGCCAAAACGAACAAGTGAGGATCATGCAAGAACGCTTGTATGCAGTCGTGTTGGCAGCCGGCATGGGTAAGCGAATGAATTCCGCTCTCCCCAAAGTTTTACACTCCTTACTGGGGCGGCCGATGATTTCCTACGCCTTGGATTCCTTAAAACCGCTGAACTTGGCGCAGACAGTGATCGTTGTCGGTCATGGTGGGGAACAGGTGCAAGAGCAAATCGGATCCGGCTACCGTTATGCGTGGCAGAATCACCAGCTTGGGACTGGACACGCCTTGCAGCAAGCCAGGGAAGCCTTGAGTGACGAGACCGGGACATTACTGGTCTTGCCGGGAGACATCCCTTTAGTGCGAACCGATCATCTCTCTCGTTTGTTGGAAGCGCACCAGTCTCAATCGCAGTGTTTGGGTTCAGTTCTGACTGCTGATGTGGAGGATCCTTCTCTCCTGGGGCGTGTTCGTCGCAATGCCGATGGCGCTTTCGACTCGATCATTGAGGAAGCGGATGCCGGCGCCGCCGAGAAGACCATCCATGAGGTGTCCACTTCTGTCTATGCTTTTTCCCTACCGGCGGTCTTCGGCTACCTGGAGCGTCTTTGCCCCGAAAACGCCCAAGGCGAGTACTACCTGAACGACGTGCTGCCGATGATGCGCAAGGCGGGAAACGTTCAGGCTATCCGGGTGGATGATATTCCTGTCATCGGGGTCAACGATCGAATGCAGCTAAGTCAATGCCGGAGCATCTTGCATGACCGCATATTGCGCCAGTGGATGAGAGCGGGAGTCACAATGGAAGACCCGAGCAGCGTCTCTTTGGACTGGGAAGTGCGCTTGAAGCCGGACACCGTGATCAAGCCTTTTACTGTTCTGGAAGGCGCCTGCCGTATCGGTCAAGGTTGTGTGCTGGGACCCTTCCTGCATTTGGTTGACGCCGTCATCCCGGACGGGACGCGCTGTCGCGGGCTGTCCTGCATGCAAGGCCTGTCTAATCGAGGAGAAGAACGATGAGCTTGGAAGAGCAGACAGCCCCCGGCAGGGAGTTTCATCTATTCAGCGGGAATGCCAACCTAGCCCTGGCTCAAGAGGTCGCCGATTTTCTCCATATTCCTCTCGGCGCCATGGAAGCATCGCGCTTCCCGGACGGCGAGATCCATGTCCGTTGCCAAGAGAGCGTGCGCGGACAGGATGTTTTCCTCCTCCAGCCGACTTGCCCACCCGTCAACGAGAACCTGGTGGAATTGCTGGTCATGATCGACTCGCTGAAGAGAGCGTCGGCCAGGAGCATCACCGCCATCGTGCCATACTACGGCTACGGTCGCCAGGACCGCAAGACTAAGCCGCGAGAGCCGATCACTGCTAAATTGGTGGCCGACCTGTTGACGGTGGCCGGAGCCAACCGAGTGGTGGCTGTTGACCTTCATGCCGGCCAGATCCAGGGCTTCTTCAACATCCCCTTCGACAATCTGACAGCCAGCCTGCTCTTTCAAGACTACTTCCTTAAGAAGAAAGGTCTGCAAGAGGCAGTAGTGGTCTCACCCGACATCGGCCGGGTTCCTCGAACCCGCATTCTCTCGGATAAACTGAACTACTCCCTGGCCATCGTTGAGAAGCGTCGCATGGGCCCTGACCGAGTGGAAACGATGGGAGTGATCGGGGACGTCAGCGGGAAGGTGGCAGTCTTGGTGGACGACATGATTACCACCGGGAAGACGCTGCTCTCTGCTGCCGACACGATCTATAAGGCCGGAGCGCGGCAGATCATCGCAGCTTGCACCCACGCGGTCCTTTGTGGCGACTCGGTGAAAATGCTTGCCGATTCTCCAATTGCCGAATTAGTGGTGACCAATACTGTTCCCATCCCCCCTGAAAAGATGATCGACAAGATTAAGGTCCTCTCCGTGGCGCCGCTCTTGGGGGAAGGGATCACCCGCATCCGCGAGAACCGTTCCATCTCAGACCTCTTCAGCTACGGTTCATCCGAACAAATCGCCCTGTATTAGGAAAGGAGAATAATCATGGCAGAAGTCCGATTAGAGGCATCCCGAAGGGCTGCCACAACCAAGGGGGAAACGCATGGCTTACGACGGCAGGGATGGATTCCCGCTGTCGTGTATGGCAAGAACGTTGAGCCGATAGCCATCGCCGTCGATCACAAAGGCTTCGTCAAGACGCTGGAGCGAAGCGGCTCCAACGCCATCTTCAGCTTACTGGTAGAGGGTGAAACCAAACCAGTCGTGACGATTGTGAAGGAACTGCAGCGTGAGCCCGTCTACCGAACCATCCAGCACATTGATTTTCATGCCATCTCCCTGGAATTAGTGATCAGCGCCCATGTACCGCTCCATTTGCGCGGAACTCCTATCGGCGTCAAGGAGGGCGGCATTATGCAAGAGAATCTTCACCAAGTTGAAGTAGAGTGCCTGCCGATGGACATCCCTAGTTACCTGGTAGTTGATGTCAGCGGGTTGGGTATCGGTGATAGCCTATTCGCCGCAGACTTGGTTCTTCCAGAGAAAGTAAGACTCGTCACCGATGCCGGCACGGCTGTAGTGACTTTGATCCCACCCGAGAAGGAAGAGGTTGTTGAGACACCCGCTGTCGTGGCGGAAGCTCCTAACAAATCTGCCGAGAGGACTGCCAAAGAAGCGTAATCTTGAAGGACTCCCTGCCGGGGGCTGTCAAGATGCCGGGGGCTAGACTGATCGTCGGCCTGGGAAATCCGGGGATGGAATACCGGAATAGCCGGCACAACATCGGCTTCCGCATCGCCCAAGCCTTTGCTGAGGAACGACGGGTTCTTCCTTGGAGGAAGCGTTTTCATGGAAAGATCGCGGTAGGAGAAGGGTGGTTGCTTCTCTTGCCGCAGACTTTTATGAACCTGTCTGGACTAGCTGTTGCCGGGGCCGGTAGTTTCTATCACATCCAGGCGGAGGAGATCTTGGTGATTCACGATGATGCGGATCTGCCTTTGGGCGAGATCCGCTTCAAGCATGGAGGCTCCTCCGGAGGTCACCAAGGGCTGGCGTCGATCCTGCAATACGTACGAAAAGCTGAATTCGATCGCCTTCGCTTCGGCGTAGGTCGAGAAGCTGGGAAAAAAGCTCTAGATTTTATCCTCGAACCTTTCTTGCCGGAGGATGAAGGTTGTCTTCCGGCGCTCATCGAGCAAGCTCAACGCGGTATCGACTGCTGGCTGGGGGAGGGTATCGCGATGTGCATGAACCGCTTCAACAAGAAGAACCTCCTCGCCCCATGAATCTGGCCTCGTTGCTTCTCTCTGAACAAGGCATGCGGAAGCTGATCAGCAGCTTGGAAGCAGGTCATCCTCAGCGTCTAGGTCAGGTGGGGGAAGGTCTTCGGCCACTTCTCATTTACGCTATTTATCAGTCGTTGCTGCGCCCCCTGCTGTTGCTCTTCGCAGAAGGAGAACCGATGGAGAGGACAGCATCCTTGCTGGCCGAGTGGGGCCTTCCAGTGTACCCTTTTCCAGCACTGAAACCGCACTTCGGTGAGAAAGCTCCTGCTGATTCGACTACTCTTGCAACTCGCCTGAGCACGCTGTGGGAGCTCCGGGGAGGTCGTCTGCCGGTAGTCTGCGCAACCTTGAGATCCTTGCTTCAGTCTTGCCCTTCACCCAGCTATTTCAACCAACAGCGCATGGCATTTCGTCTCGGCCAAGAGGTGTGGCGTGAGGACTTCCTGAGTTTCCTCAACGGGGCGGGCTATAGCCGAAGCGCCCGAGTGGAAGCGCTCGGTGAATACAGCCAGCGAGGCGCCATCGTCGATGTGTTCACGCCAAGCTCACCCCTTCCATTGCGCTTCGAATTCGAAGGAGACGTCTTGGCTTCGATACGACTCTTTGATCCCAGTGCGCAAGTCTCCGAAGGGCAGGTTGAGGAAGCGCTGCTGCTCCCCTGGCGGGCTTTCTCGATTCATGAGGAAGGGTTGGCGGCAATCCAAGCCGGCTTGTCTCGCCAGCACAAGAGGCTGCGCGAGCGCCTTCGGACCAGCGAGGCTCGGTTTCTAGAGGAGACGGTCGGGTCTGACTTGAGATTGTTGGAAAAGGGAATGCACTTTCTTGGGGAAGAATATTATCACCCTTTCTTCTCTCCCGTGGCTAGTCTTTTATCTCATTTACCCCCATCTACCTTGATTCTATCGGAAGAGGAAGGGAAACTGCAGCAAGCCTTCGAGGAGACGCGGCGCGCCAGTGAAATGTCCTACCGCAGCGCTCTCGATCAAGGCGAGGCAGTCCCGTATGGCACGACAGCCCGCGGCAATTTGACAGCCCCCGGAAGGATGACAGCCCCCGGAAGAGTGTCCTGGGAGATTGGCGCCGGCCAGACCGCTGAGTTTCCCTTGCTTCCCGATTGGTGGTCGCTTCAAGCCGTTTTTCACTCTTTCCCGTCCCTCTCCTTTTCTTCCTTCGGGGGAGATGTCGATTTCCCTTACCAAGCCTTGCCCTCATACCAGGGGCAACTCTCCGATTTTCTTCCAGTGATGAAGGGGTGGTTAAAGGAAGGGCGGCGGGTGATCCTTGCCGGCAGAGGGATAGCCCGCTACCAGGATCTCTTTCGCAGCCAGGATCTTCCGCTTGAAGAGATGGATTGGGCCCGAGATCTGCAACCAGGAGCGGCTTATCTGTGGAAAACGGCGCCTGCGCCTGGTTTCACGCTTCCCTCCTTGGAATTAACCCTTGTCTCCGAGATGGAGTTGTTCGGTTGGCGACGCAAACCAAAAAGCGAGCGCCGATACCGCGAAGCGAAGATTCTTAGCTCTTGGGAAGAGCTGAAATCAGGGGATCTGGTCGTTCATGAGACATACGGGATCGGGCGTTACCAGGGACTGGCCACTCTGGAGATCGATGGTCTTTCTCGAGACTACATCCAGATCTCCTACGCCGACCAGGACAAGCTTTATGTTCCCAGTGAACAGATTTATCTGGTGGCCAAGTACCTAGGAGACAACGTCAAGCTGCCTTCTTTGTCCCGCCTGCATTCCCCCGATTGGGCTCGCACCAAACGCAAAGCACGACGGGCAGTGGCTGAAATTGCACATCAACTGCTGGAGCTATATGCCGCCCGAGAGGTCGCCGCTCCCGAACCCTATCCCGAGGTTCAGCCTTGGGAAGAAGATCTCTCCATGACTTTCGCCTTTGAGGAGACAGCAGACCAAGAGAGAGCCATTCAGGATGTCATGAGGGATCTGCAACGGCAAAAACCGATGGACCGCTTGATCTGCGGCGACGTCGGCTACGGTAAGACGGAAGTAGCTTTGCGTGCCGCCTTCCGCGCCGTTTTAGCCAATAAGCAAGTGGCTTTTCTGGCCCCTACGACAATCCTCTGCCAGCAGCACTTCAATACCTTTCAAGAGCGATTGCGTCACTTCCCGGTGCAAACGGAAATGCTTTCCCGCTTCCGCTCGCAAGGAGAACAGAAAGAGATTCTTCAAAAGGTGGTCGAAGGTCGCGTCGACATCCTCATCGGAACCCATAGCTTGCTCGGGAAGCGCGTCCAGTTCAAAGATCTGGGGTTGTTGATCATCGATGAGGAGCAACGTTTCGGGGTTCTTCAAAAGGAGCGCATACGTGAGTGGAAGGGGGACTTGCATGTTCTCACCTTGTCCGCTACGCCCATTCCCCGCACACTTCAGATGAGCCTCTTGGGGATCCGCGAAGTGAGCATGATCGAAACCGCGCCGGCCAACCGTTTTCCAGTGAAGACTTATGTTGTGGAGGCAGATGAGGGAATCGTCCGCAGCGCTCTCTTGCGAGAGATAGAACGGGGCGGGCAGGCCTTCGTGGTACACAACCGAATACATGGACTGCCAAGGTTGCACGCTCGCCTTCAATCTATTCTCCCGGACGCCCGCATTGCCACCGCGCATGGTCAGATGGCTGAGGAGAGGTTAGAGAAGACGATGTGGGAGTTTGCCCAAGGTCAATTCGATATCCTTCTTTGCACTGCCATTATCGAAAGTGGGATCGACCTCCCCAATGTTAATACATTGATCGTCTCAGACGCCCAGAACCTTGGTTTGGCTCAGCTCTATCAATTGCGCGGGCGGGTCGGGCGCAGCGACATTCATGCCTATGCCTATTTCCTTTACCCCAAGCGCCGCGCATTGTCCGAAGAATCCGAGAAACGCCTGGAAGCGATTCGCGATTTCACGACCCTCGGGGCCGGCCTCTTGATCGCCACCCGCGATCTGGAGATACGTGGAGCAGGGAATCTGCTTGGGGAAGAACAGCACGGCTTTATGATCAACGTCGGCTATCAAATGTACCGGCAGATGTTGGAGGAGGCCATGGACCGACTGCGAAAGGGAGAGGCGATACCGGTTGAGATGGACGAGGAAGAGATCCCACTTATTTCGCACAGCGTCTTGGAGATGGAGATCAGCGCTTATATCCCATCCGACTACATCCCTGACGAGGGGAGCAAGATGGAATTGTACGAGCGGCTCGCTTCTCTGGGGCGACCGGAGATCCACGGAGAGGACGAGTTGGGTCAGGTCGCCCAGCAATTGCGTGACCGCTTCGGGCCGATCCCTCTTCCCTTGGAGAATCTTCTGCGGGTAAGCCGTGTGCGCTTAATGGCCGAGAAAGCCGGAATCGAACGGGTACGTCTGGACGACCGCCTTCTCGTTTTCGAGGTCGGGCCGGAGCCGTTCTTCGACCCGGAGCGCCTCGTCTTGCTGGCGCGCCGCTTCCCCAAGCGCTTCAAAATACGAGAAGCCGACTTCTACCTTCGTCTTGAGGAAGATGAGCTGGGAAATGCCCTTGACCGCGCCGAAGAGCTGCTGCGGATCCTTACTAATCACAAGCCCGCCCCTATCAAAGCTGGGGTGGCTGTTTCCACCCAGGAAGCGGGCTAATGATCCAGGACACCCTGCCGGGGGCTGTCATGCTGCCGGGGGCTGTCATGCTGCCGGGGGCTGTCATGCTGCCGGGGGCTGTCATGCTGCCGGGGGCTATTCACTGGTTGTTGCCTGAACGTGTGGCTTTATTGGAGGGGACAGTCTTGCCTAGTCGGGAGAGCCTTGAGGAGCAAGGGATCTTCTCTTTGGCTCTGCTTTTAGATGGTTCCAGCCCATCATGGGGACCAAGCTTCGAGCAGTTGACCCAGCATCCGCCGGAAGGCCCTTGGCCTTCCCGCTCTGACCTGATTCAGTTCCTCGACTTCCTCCTGCTGATGCGGGAGATGGAACGCCCCGTGCTGATCGGTTCAGACCGTAGCAGCGCCTTGGCTGCAACCTACCTCTCCTTCTTCTTGCTTGCGCAAGGAATTTCCCTCGGTGAAGCGGCAGGACGCGTGGGCGCCTTGATCAAAGGTTGCCGGGACGATGACTTGCGCTGCGCCTTAGAGAGGATTACCCCTCATCTTCTGCGAGCTCAGCCGGAAGAGGGGGAACGATTTCAAGAGTTCAACCGCATCATGCGCGCCTTGCGCAGTCGCTGTCCTTGGGACCGCCAACAGACACACCGTTCGCTGACCAAGTATTTGTTGGAGGAATCCTGGGAATTGATCGAAGCGGTGCGCCAGGGGAACAGTGAAGCATTGGCCGGGGAATTGGGCGACGTCTTCTTGCAGGTCGTCTTCCATGCTGTGATTGCCGAGGAAGAGGAAGAATTTACCCTTTCCCAGGTCTTGCACCGCATCACCCGAAAACTGGTCCAGCGTCATCCACACGTCTTTAACCAAAGGCGCGAATTGTCGCCGGATGGAGTAGAGCAGCAGTGGGAGGACATCAAAGACAGTCAGGAGCAGCGGAACGGGGAGGAAAAAGCCCGGCGTTACATGCCCGCTCTAAGCCGAGCGGAACGCATCCAAGAGACGGCCTCCCTCCAGGGGCTCGATTGGCGGGATAGCGCCGGTGTGCTGGACAAGGTAGGGGAGGAATGGCGGGAACTGCAGGAAGCGGTTCATGGGGAAAAACCGGACCAGATCGAAGAGGAGATTGGCGATCTGCTCTTCAGTCTTGTCAATCTTTCCCGCTTCCTCCGCTTGAACCCGGAGGAAGCGCTGCACCGCTCTATCGATAAGTTCCTGGCCCGCTCCAAGCGCGTGGTTGAGATCGCCGGCCGTATTGGCAAAGAAACAACGAACATGAGCGTCGAGGAATTGGATCTTGTTTGGGAGAAAGCGAAAGAAAAACCGCAACCCAGCTAGCATGGAGGAGCGAAACATCCGGGCCAACAACTGGAACGGACTGTTCGCTTCTATTAACAGTAACATGGTCAACAACTTCCTCGGCATTTATGCCCGAGACCTCGGCGCAGGCTCATTCCAGTTCGGCCTGTTGACTTCCCTTCCGGCTTTGGTAACCACCTTCACCATTCTCCCAGGATTGCCCCTGGTAGAAAGACTGAGGGACAAGATGCGCTTCACCGCCGTATTGGCGCTAGCAGGCCGGCTGTTCTACCTCTTGTTTGCTCTGGCTTCTTTCTTCCAGCCTTCCGTCTGGCTGCTATTGATTTTCGTCGCCCTGGCTGCTTTGCCCAACGCTTGGTCCGGCTTGTCTTGGACTGCCTTGATCGGAGAATCGATCTCGCAAGAGAAACGCGCCACTGCCTTCTCGGCTCGGAACCGACTGATCTCTATCTTTGGCATCCTGGCCACCATGGCAGCCGGGCAGATGATGGAAGCGCTGGCTTTTCCCTGGAGTTACCGAGTTGTCTTCGCCTCTGCCTTCCTCTTCGCCCTCTTCGAGGTCTATACATTGCTCTTGTTGAAGCCGCTTCACCTAGAGAAGATTCCCACAAGCCGAGTGGGGGTTGGTCAACTCATTCGCGGCAATCCGCTCTACCGGCAGTTTCTGATCGGCTCTCTGTTGTTCCAGGTCGGTTTCCAGTTCACTCTCCCTCTCTTCACCATCTACACTTTACGCGACCTGGGAGCATCGCCGATCTGGGTTTCCTTAATAGTAATCGTCTCTGGGGTGGCTCAAGTGGCGGCTTATCCCCTATGGGCTCGCTGGAGCCATCGTTTCGGTGGGATCGCTCCCTTGGTTTGGTCGTTAATCCTAATGTCCCTGACCCCCTTGCTATATGCTTCGGTGAACTCGCTATGGCCTCTTCTATTGTTTAACCTGGTGGCAGGGTTCGGCTGGTCCGGATTCAATTTAATCTCGTTCAATACCCTTTTGGAGACATGTCCTTTAGGCGCACGGGAACGCGGGATCGCCATTTATAACTTTTTTATGAATCTGACAGCCATCCTCTTGCCCTTGCTAGGCGTTGCTCTGGCTGACTGGATTGGCATCCGCTGGGCCTTGGCGGTCGGTGCAACGCTTAGGCTTGGCGGAGTTGCTTACTTTTTTTCCACGGGTAGAGACCATTTTGGTGCATTTTTATTGCCCAAAGGATTTTCAATCAAGAAAGGGACTCTGGTATAATAGGGGCCGATTAAAGAAAGGAAGGCTCGCCTAAATTATCTATGAGCAAAAAGCAGAGAGCACGCAAGCAAGCAGAGCTCGCCCAGAAAAAAAAGATACATCAGCGCGGCCATGCCCGGATCTCCGCTTACGAGACGCGGGTGAAGATGATCGGAGTTGTCCTGGCTGTGGCCGTAGCGCTGATCGCTGTTGTCGTCACAGTCTGGGGAAGCTATCGCGGGAGTGTCCTGGCCTACGTGGGAACGGAAACCATTACCCGGGACCAGGTTAACCAGCTCTTCTCCCAGCAGGCCAGTAGCCTGCAACAACAGGGGATGGAGATCACCGAGGGTTCAGAGGAGTACCAGATGATCTGGGACCAGTCCCTGGAGGCTGCCATCCAAGAACGATTGGCTCTTAAAGAAGCGGATCGCTTGGGGATTATCCCCACCGCCATCCAGATTCAAGAGGAGGTTACCAGGACCGCTTCCCAGTACCAGATGACAGTGGATCAGTTCAAAGAAGCCCTGGCCAAGCAGAATCTTGCCTGGGAAAGTGTCTTGCAAGACATCGCCACCGGACTGCAACGCCAGCAAATCTATCAAAAAATGACCGGAACGGTCACGGTCAACGAGGATGAGATCAAGACTGCCTTCGAGGAGCAGAGGAAGAGCTATGACGCTCCAGCGCAAGCCGGCGTCCGTTTCCTCTTCTTGAACAATGTCTCAACCCTGAACGGTGGACGGACTGAAGAGCAGACCCTCGCCCGCGGCGAAGAAGCCCTGGCTAAAATCAAGGCGGGAACCAGCTTCGCCGATGCGGTCACGCAATACTCGGACGACAAAGAGACCCGTGATAAGTTGGGGGATCTCGGGACGATCACTCCCAGCTCGCAGGTCGGCAAGTTTGGAGATGCCTTCGATCAGGCTGTTTTCACCTCCACCATCCCCTTGGGCGAGGTCAGCGGTTTAATCCCCATTAAGAATGGCTTCGGCATATTCCAGATCTACTCCCGCACTCCCAGCTACACCGCTCAATTGGGCGACCGATGGAACTTCACTTTCCAGCAGATTGCCACTGATACTCCCAGTCAAGCCCAGGTTGCTCTGGACCTGGTGAAAACAGGCACTACTTTTGCCGATGTGGCCATGATAACTTCCACTGACACGGTGACCGGAGCGAACGGCGGGGACATGGGAACCGTCAACCGCAAGAGCTTGAAGGATTGGCAATTGAATGCCCTGGATAGCTTGGCCCTCGGGGAAGTCTCGTCCATTGTGAGTGATGGAAGTCAGTTCTACCTACTCAAGTTGAACGAGGCGCAGACATTGCAAGCGTTCATCCAAAGCACGATCTTGGATAAGAAGAAGAATGACGCCTGGAGCGCTTTCATCGAAGAATTGAAAGCCAAGATTAAGGTGACCACCGTCTAGGTAGGCACGGATGTACAAATCCGATCAATCTAGCGAATTCAACCATCACTTACCCAAAAGAAAGGGGGGAAAGGTTTAGAATTATCCTGGAAAGCCAAGGAAAAGATTAAAAAGGAGGATGTGAATGAAGAAGTATCTAGTAGGTATGCTCGTTACTTTGCTTGTAGTGACTCAGTTTATGCTCCCGGTCTTGCCGTCTGCCCTCGCCGCCACTCCCACCGACATCGCCGGCAACTGGGCCGAAGCCGACATCATGAAGTTAGTAGACCTAGGCTACATTGCCGGCTACCCGGACGGCGCCTTCAAGCCGGGCAACTCTGTAACTCGCGCTGAGTTCCTGAAGATCATCACCGGCGTCTTGAACTACCCGGAACCGGCGCCGGCCGGCGCCTCTCCTTACAGCGACGTGGCCATGACGGATTGGTTCTTCAAATATGTCATGTCGGCCGCGCAGCACAATCTGGTGGGTGGGTACCCGGACGGAACCTTCCTCCCCAACAACCCGATCACCCGCCAGGAAGTGGCCAAGATCCTGGTGAAGGCCAAAAACATCGACGAGACCACCTACGTCTCCGCTGATGAGATGGCCAATATGGCCGTCACTGTTCCGGACTGGGCCACCGTCTCCGAGTGGGCGCGTCCCTTCGTTGCCTCCGCCATGAAGGCTGGCCTGATGAAAGGCGACCCCACCGGCAACTTCCGTCCGCTGGCCAACCTGACCCGCGCCGAGACGGCAGTGGTCGGCGCCCGTTTGCTTCCTACCGAAGGCGCCATCAAAGTCGGCCTCGTCACAGACGTGGGCGGCCGCGGCGACAAGTCCTTCAACGACTCCGCCCTGCGCGGCCTGGAACTGTGGGCCGGCGGGCAGGATCTCTCCACCATCCCTGACGACCTGAAGAACATGGGCATCGTCAGCTTGGGTGTGACCCCGGTCATCCTAGAGTCGAAGGCTTCCGAGGACTACATCCCCAACTTGACCAAGCTGGCCAAGGATGAGAAGTGCGACCTGGTCATCGCTGTGGGCTTCATGTTGGCCGACGCCGTCAAGGAAGTCGCTCCGCAGTTCCCCGACACCAAGTTCATGTTGATCGACTCCACCGTCGACCCGCTTCCGCCCAACCTGGTCTGCTACACCTTTAAGGAACAGGAAGGCTCCTTCCTGGTCGGCGCCATGGCTGCCTTGATGACCAAGAAGAACATCCTTGGCTTTGTCGGCGGCATGGAGCTGCCCATCATCAAGAAGTTCGAGGCCGGCTACAAGGCCGGCATCCAGACTATCAACAAGGATGCCAAGGTCTTGGTCAACTACACCGGCAACTTCTCCTCAGCGGACGACGGCAAGAAGGCTGCGGTATCCCAGTTCGGGCAAAACGCCGACATCGTCTTCGCTGCTGCCGGCGCTTGCGGCATCGGCGTCATCCAGGAAGCCAAGGATCGTGGCGCAGGTTACTTCGCCATCGGCGTCGACTCCGATCAGGACTACATGGCGCCCGGCCGCGTGCTGACCTCGATGATCAAGCATGTCGACCTGGCTGTCTACGATGCCTGCAAATCAGTCGCCACAGCTACCTTTAAGTCCAGCTTAATTGAACTGGGCGTCAAAGAAGGCGGCGTCGGCTACAGCGCCTTGATCTTTACCAAGGACATCATCCCTGCGACCGTACTGGCCACAGTGAATGCCCTGAAAGCGATGATCGCAGACGGAACCATCAAGGTTCCCGCTACCCTGGAAGGGCTGGCGACCTTCGTTCCGCCGGCCGTTCCCTAACTAAGCAATCGAGCAAGCATGGGAGATGGGGCCAAACCCCATCTCCCATTTTCATCGTGAGGTGAGCGTTGGAACCGGTTATTGAGCTGAAGGGCATCACCAAACAATTTCCCGCAGTCCTGGCCAATGATCATATCGACATGTCCATCCGGAAGAAGGAAGTCTTCGCCATCGTCGGCGAAAACGGCGCTGGGAAGACCACCCTGATGAACATTATTTATGGACTGTACCAGCCGGACAGTGGAAAGATCCTCATCCGCGGCAAGGAAACACGCATCAACGGGCCCCACCAAGCCATCGCCGAAGGGATCGGCATGGTGCATCAGCACTTTATGCTGGTCCCGGTTCTAACGGTCGCCGAGAATATCGTCTTGGGCATCGAGCCGACAAAGGCTGGTCTAGTAATGGACATGGACCGGGCGCGCAAGGAAGTGGCCGAGTTCTCTCAGAAGTACGGGATGCCGATCGACCCGGATGCCCGCGTGGAATACCTACCGGTAGGGATGCAGCAACGAGTGGAGATCATCAAAGCGCTCTTTCGCGGCGCCGAAATCCTCATCTTGGACGAACCCACCGCTGTCCTAACCCCATTGGAGCGGGAGGGTCTCTTCTTGACCATCAATGCCTTGATCGAACAAGGAAAAACCGTGATCTTCATTTCTCACAAACTCAACGAGGTAATGGCCATCGCCGATCGGATTGCTGTGCTTCGAGGAGGGCGTGTGATGGGGGTCGTCGACAGCAAGGAAACGAGTGAGGCGCAATTGGCGCGGATGATGGTCGGTCGAGATGTGGTGCTGGACATTGCCAAAAACCCCCAGAAGCTGGGAGAGCTGGTGCTTGAAGTGCAGGATCTTCGCGCCAAGAACGAGCGAGGACTGGATGCAGTGAAGGGAATCTCCTTCCACCTGCGCCGGGGAGAGATCCTTGGCATCGCCGGAGTGGAGGGCAACGGCCAGACTGAGTTGATTCGGGTTCTAACCGGAATGGCCAAAGCGGAATCGGGCAAAGTTCTGGTGAACCGGAAAGAAATGACCGGAGCAACGGTCAAATCACTGCGCCGGGCAGGGATCGCTCATATTCCCCAGGACCGCTTGAGAACCGGCTTGATCCTCCCATTCAATATCTCCGAGAACATTGTCCTGGGGATGCATAGCGAACCCCCCTTCGCCCGAGGCATCGTTCAACAGCGGGCTGAAGTGAACCGATTCGCCAAGGAGAAGGAAGATGAATTTGACGTGCGCCCACGGGATATTACGGTTAAAGCGAAGAGCCTCTCTGGCGGGAATCAACAGAAGGTCATCATCGCCCGCGAAGTCTCCTCCGGTCCCGAGGTGATGATCGCCGCCCAACCCACTCGCGGCCTAGACATCGGCGCCACCGAGTTCGTGCATCGCAAGCTGCTGGAGGAGCGGGACAAGGGCAAGGCAGTGCTTTTGCAATCCCTTGAACTGGAAGAAATCCTCTCCCTATCCGACCGGGTAATGGTGATGTATGGCGGTGAGATCGTCGGTTGTTTCGAAACGAAGACAACCAACGAAGATGAACTGGCTCATTACATGCTGGGTCTGAAGAGGCAAGAGCATGTCGAGGCCTAAAGGGCGTTTTTCCTATTCCAATCTGCTCGACTTGTTGGTTCCCATTGTCTCCATTCTCCTTGGTCTGATCGTGGGGATGATCCTCATCGCCGTAGCCGGCAAGAATCCTTTCGGAGCGTACGGGGCCATGTTCAGTGGCGCCTTCGGCAGCATCAACAGCATCTCCGAAGTGATCATCAAGACGGCGATTCTCACTTTCACCGGCCTCTCCGTGGCATTCGCCTATAAAGTGGGGCTCTTCAATATCGGCGCGGAGGGCCAGTTCATCATCGGCGCTATCACCGCCGCCTTTCTGGGTCACTGGATCCATCTTCCGGGGATTCTCCACATCCCCGTGATCATGGTGGCCTCCTTCATCATGGGAGGACTTTGGGCAGCGATCGCCGGTTGGTTGAAAGTGACCCGCGGGGTGCATGAGGTGATCTCGACGATCATGCTTAATTGGATCGCTGTCTACTTGGTGGAGAATTGGCTGGTGACAGGCCCCCTTTCCGCGGTGAAGGCGACCGGATCGAGCGATGCCGGGACACCGATCATCGACGGTAGCGCCATGCTCTGGCGTTTCATTGCCTATCCGCCTGATCAGGCCGGTAGAATCGGTCTGCTGGTTGTCATTTTCCTTGTGGCAGCGATCGTGGCTCACTACATCCTCAACCGCAGCTCTATGGCAAGAGCGACCAATTTGATACTCTCTTTGGTTGTCGGCGCCGGAGTGGCGACTCTCTCCTCGATCGCTATCTTTCAATGGCAGTACGGCATCCCTGGGGATCGCGCCAACATTGGCATCTTCTTCGCCATGGCTGCGGTAGCCATCACCTTCATCCTTCTCTACCGCACCGTTACGGGCTATGAGATCCGAGCTACCGGTTTCAACCAAGAAGCCGCTCGTTACGCTGGGATCAACATCAAGCAACGCACTATCTTGACCATGTTCATCGCCGGTGGACTTTCTGGTTTGGCTGGGATGTTGATGATTTGTGGTACGGAGAGACGTTTCCCTGGCGTGTTCCCTGGCGGGTACGGTTTTGACGGCATTGCCATGGCTTTAATCGGCCAGAATAGCCCGATCGGCACCTTCCTGGCTTCGGTTCTTTTCGGCATCATCCGTGGAGGGGCGACCAGCATGCAACTGCCACCGTATGAGATCCATAAGACCTTCGCGGATATCATCCAAGGGTCAGTGGTTCTCTTCATCGCAGCGAATAACATTATCCGCTATCTCCTCATGTTTCCCTTCAAGCGAAAAGGGGAGGTGGACTGATGTTCCAACAAATCCTTATCGCCGCACTCTTTTCGATGCTGCAATTCGGCACACCGATCCTCATCGCCGGCTTGGGTGGGGTGATCAGCGAGAATTCCGGCGTGGTCAACCTCGCGTTGGAAGGAATTATGCGCATGGGTGGCTTCTTCGCTGTAGTCGGCTCTTATTACACCGGCAACCCTTGGCTGGGATTGGCTCTCGGCATTGGAATGGGAGCTGTCATGGGTCTTCTGGCCGCCTGGGTGACCGTCAGTTGGCGTGGCGACCAAGTTGTCTATGGTGTGGCTGTCAACGTCTTCGCACTGGGCGGAATGACCTACCTGTTGCAACTGTTCTTCAACACCACGGGCCACTCGCCCCCAGTCTCTTCCTTCTCCTCCGGTGTGGTCATCTCGCCCACATTTGCCCAAGGACTGTTGGTATTCCTGGTGGTCGGTTTGACCTATGCCGTTGTCTCCTGGTCGATGGCCCGAATGAAACGAAGCAATGCCAAAAAAGCTTTGATCCTTACCGCGGTGATCGGTCTTCCACTCGGCATTGCCTTTTCCTTTTTTGCTCCAGCACGAGAAGTCGTTTTTGGCGCTTTCAACAAGCAGACCATCTTCGTCTACTTCGCACTGATCCTTCCCTTCCTCTTGCATTTCCTCCTTTACCAGACCAAATGGGGCCTGCGGATTCGTGCGGTGGGTGAGAATCCAAAAGCCGCTGACACCCTGGGCATCAACATTTATGTGATCCGTTACGTCTGCGTCATCCTTTCCTATGTCTTCGGCGCCATCGCCGGCGCATCGATGTCGATCGGGCAACTGGACATCTTCGACAACCATATGCCGGCCGGCAAGGGGTTCATCGCTTTGGCAGCGATGATCTTCGGCAAATGGAAACCGCTTGGCACCTTGGCAGCCGTCCTCTTCTTCACCCTGGCCGGGGTGGCTGGCGATCTGATCCAGGGGCTTAGCACCACTTACCCAGCGCTGGCTTCAATTCCCCGTGGTTGGTTGAACGCCTTCCCGTATATGCTCACCTTGCTGGCTCTAGCCGGTTTCGTGGGACGGGCGGTCCCTCCGGCTGCTGATGGAATCCCCTACGAGAAGGGCGAGAAATAATCCCTAATAGACCTCCGGTCAGTTCGGGTCGAGTGTCGAGAAAGGCCGGCATCCTCCGGCCTTTCTTTATTTGGTGCTGTGGGAGAGAGGGGTGAACCGCGAGACTGTGATTGACGCTGGGCCCCGATGACAGGAGAATTGAAGCCGTGAAGAAAGGCTGCGGATCGGGAACGAAACAGGCTTGGTCAGTTTCTAATGATAAAAGGAGGTAAATCACTGATGGAATCTGTCAATCGCAAGGAAATGTTGCTCTTTATGCTGGATGACGCGCAATCGAACCTGGAGATGGCGCTGAAGGATCTCACTTCGGAGGAGTTCTATTGGAAGCCGGTCCCGGGGGCGCTGATGCCCGAAAAGGCTTTCGAGCACCCACAACCCTCTGGGGTCTCTACCATCGGTTTCAAGATTGCCCACTTGGTGGTAGGCCTGGCTCTGACTGGAGAATATGCGATCGGCCCCGGTAAGCTGACTCCTAAAGATATATTGGCTCGCGCTCCCCAGGATTTCGCCGGCTGGATGGAATTCCTCAAAGAAGCGATCGCTTCCTTCCGCCAAGCTTTCTTGGACAGCTCCGAGGAATCATTGGCAGAGAGGGCCAAGGCCTTCTGGGGGGAAGAATATCCGGCATGGCAAATCTGGGTCTGGCTGATCGCTCACAATACATGGCATGCCGCCCAGATACGCACCATGCGAGCGCTCTACCAAGCCAAGAAGCCCTGATCGAACCTAGCTAGCGCACCTCTTCACCGGAAAGGAAACTCTGCGCTTTCTCCAACCACTGAGGTATAGGAATGGCCTGAGGGCAATGCTCTAGGCATTGACCGCACTGTGTGCAGCGATCTGCTTTCCCTTCTGGTCGGAACCAGTTGGCGTAGACAACACGGGAACGTAGCGCCGTGTTGTATATGATCGCCTCGTTGTAGAGTTCCAGGATAGCCGGGATCCGCACACCCTGAGGGCAAGGTTGGCAGTAGCCGCAGCCAGTGCAGGGGACAGGGCTCATCGTGCGGTATTTCTCGCTTACTTGGGTGATCAGCGCCTGTTCCTCGCTGGAGAGAGAGCCGATCTTGGAACGTTCCGCGCTTGCCAAGTTCTCCCTGACCTGTGCCAAGGCGCTCATCCCCGAGAGAACAAGCGAAACCTCCGCTTGGTCCCAAACCCACTGCAAAGCCCAATCAGCCGGAGAGCGAGGGTTCTCAGCTTGGGACCAAAGCATTTTAATGGGATCGGGAGGGTTGGCCAGATGCCCGCCTCGAATGGGTTCCATTACCACCACGCCTAACCCCTTGGCTGCTGCGTATTGCAGACCTCGCCTGCCGGCCTGCTGTTCAATGTCCATGTAATTGTATTGGATCTGGCAGAAATCCCAATTGTCGTAGCTATCGATGATCTCCTGGAAGACAGGATAGCTGTCATGAAAGGAGAACCCGAGATGTTGGATACGACCCTCTGCCTTGGCCCGTTCTGCCCAGTCCAGCACACCCAGATCGCGCACCTTGCTCCACGTCCCCTTGGATAGGGAATGCAACAAATAGCAGTCAATGCTCTCCGTGCGAAGCCGAGTCAACTGTTCATCAAGGTAGCGTTCGAAGTCATCTGCGTCGGTTACCAACCAACAAGGCAGCTTGGTGGCCAGTCTCACCTTGCTGCGGTTACCGCCCTCCAATGCCTTACCGATGAATACTTCACCTGTTCCACCATGATAAGGATAGGCGGTGTCCACATAGTTCACTCCACCATCGATCGCCAGTTGGAGCATGGCGGTGGCTTGCTCCTCGTCGATGCGTTTGGGGTCTCCATCTAAAACCGGCAGACGCATCGCTCCAAAGCCTAAGGCGGACGGTTTCCAGTCCAGACGGCCAAAGGTTCGATATTGCACGTGTTCCTCCTTCAAGAAACGATTGCAACAAACATCTTACGTTAGCTCTCGTGATGTAGCGAATGCTGTACAATGATACCTGAATTGACCGGAGGTCCGAATTGACCGGAGGTCAATCAATGAATAGAGATTTCCTCACGCGTCTGTACTCTATCCGGCGCCCATAAATGTGCCACGGCTTCGGACACAAGTAAGGCTTCTTCCAAGGATGGCGCTTCAAAATGGTCGATGCATCACAGGAGCATGCCTTGGCGTTCCGCGGTCTTATCATCGGGCTTTGGCATGAAGGTGGATTATATCGGTCCACGACTTATCTGGGCAGTCGGTAGCGCACCTTGAGCGTGATGGACCAGGAAGTCCGGCTGGTGGTGGAATCTCTGGGAACGCCGCACCCCAGTGCGGCAGAAACGAGCGGTGAAGAACAAGAACCCGATCCGAGGACCGGCAGTGCAGTTTTCAACTCCAGAACACCCTTGCCTCACACTTCTTTTCTCTTCGTCTATGCGTATTGACTTTCAAGTTATACTGTGTAATGTATACATTACCCCGCTTAAGGAGGAAAAGAAATGAAGAGGTTCTGGGTCAATGGAGTAGTTTGTCTTCTCGTCCTGCTCCTTGCCGGCAGTAGTTTGGCTCTCGGATCAACTATGCATCCAATAGAGTATGTTTCCCCGATTCGCGACGCTTCATGGGTGCAGATTCCCTTCGACAATGGGATCGGCTCCACTCAATGGGAAACCGATAAAGGCCCTGTACAGACAGAAGGCGCCAAGCTCATTGATGGGTTAACCTATGTGCCATTCCGCTGGGCGGTGGAGTTATTCGGCGGATCCGCGACATGGTCTAACAAGGAGGACGGGAGCACCGATGCCGTCTATTTCTATGCGCCTGGGGCTGATATTCCTGCGACGCCAACCGGGACCGCAGCCAGGAGACCCCTCTCTGCAGTCATCTACAACTGGATTCCCAACCTAGAGGAATACATGACGACAATGGAGAGGGATTTCGAGAAAGCCTACCCCGAAATCGACCTTGAAATTATCAACTTACCTGATTACTACAGCGACCCATCCGGCCTTTTTACAGCAAAGGCAGACGTGTGGGAATTGGACGAGGGTTATTTGCGTGAGTTTATCGCTAAAGACAAGTTGCAGCCCTTGCTCGATAGCGAAGTTCCGAATCCGGATGACTTCTTGCAAATCGTCAAAGATGTGGCTGTCATTGATGGCAAGTGGTGGGGAATCCCTCATTGGACTTGTACGAATTTCCTTTTCTACAATAAAAACGATACGGAACTTGCCAATACAAAGACGTTCTCCGAGCTTGAGAAGGTGATCGGCGGGAAGAACCACCCCCTTGGACAGGGCTTGCTGTGCGATATGCTGGGGAGCTACCGAACTGAGGAAATGTATAAAGACACATTGATGGATCTCTTTCCAAACGACCCCGTGAAATTCTACAGTTACGTAAACAAAGACAACATCAATCAGCAGGCCATCGACATTGAGAAGCGCATCATCGCCATGATGGATCCAGGCAACGGAGCTAACCCGATTAACGATAAGATCACTGACGATCTGATGCGGAAGTTCGTCTATGGCAACGGCCGAGCTTATGTTTATTACTCTGAGGCCTTGGGTTACATGGCGAACATCATCGAGCAAGCTCAAGGTTTGTGGGACACGACCATCAGCTTGGATGACATCGCCATCATGCCGTTCATTCAATCCGATACCGGCAAGTCCGCTTCAACTGGTTACACGGATAGCTTCTGTCTCGATAAATCATTGACCGGCCAGAAGAGGGCTGATGCGCTGACCTTTATCCAGTTTGTCACCAGCACGAGCGAGAACGTCCGCCAGGTAGCCCCACCGACCAGCCCAGTTCGTTACCTTTCCCCTGCTCGAATGTCAGTCTATCAAGACGCGAATTTACTGAAAACTTCTCCGCTCTATATACAAATGCTTCCCGTGATGCAGCTTGGCCGCTACTACCCGCCTCCGGCCGACTGGGATTGGGCGCCAGGATTGAGAGCGAAGTTGGACGAGCTCTTGCCGACGAACTAATGATTTCAATAAGCATCTGGAGGCCGAGAGATCTCGACCTCCAGATGCTTTGGAGATGAAAAAGGGTCCAGATGCAGATTCCAACGGTTAATGATCTCAGAAGAACGATGAGGACGGAATTGGTTCAAGTCATACGTGAAGCTATACTCAATCGGGAATACTTACCTGGTCAGAAACTTATCGAAGAAGAGATCAGCGCCAAATATGGAGTAAGCAGAACTCCGATTCGGGAGGCCTTATTAGTCCTCGAGCAGGAAGGATTGATCGACAATCAACCTCATGTTGGCATGTTTGTTATTTCGTTTCGCCGTGAAGAGATTGTGGATTTACTCCGTGTAGAAGCTGCCATGGAGGGTTTAGCGGCCGGCGAGGCGGCAAGAAGGATTACCCCTGAGGAGATCGGTGAATTGGAATCGCTTCAGCAAGAGATGAGTTTACGCCAACAACCAGTAGGCCAAGAGGAATTTTTCGATTACGACCGAAAGATACATGCGATGTTAGTTCGCTGTTCTGGTTCCCCAACATTGATCAATATCTTGGAAAAGCAATTATCATTAGTATATTTGTGCCGATTTTATACGATAAGGGCGCCTGATCGCTATTCTCACTCGGTTAAGGAGCACCAAGCAATTATCGATAGCTTCAAGAGCCACGATCCAGTGCGATCAGAAAAAGCGGCACAAGATCATCTGGAGAGCGTTATTAAGGATTTTGTGCGAATGGCCAATGGAAAGGATGCGATCGCGGATGGAAAAAGCAACTAGAGTCCTGGGAACGAATGAAGTGGCTGCAAGCGATGGGACATGGTCTCAATGTGTGCGCCGTGGGGGGATAGTTTGCATCTCTGGACAAATCTCTTTGGATAGCGACGGCAAGGTAGTGGGGAAGGGAGATTTTGAAGCTCAGGCAAAGCAAGCATTGGATAATTTGATGGCCATGTTGAAATCTGTAGGTGGGAGTCCTGAAGACTTGATCAGCATCAATGTTTTTCTTACCGATATTAGAAACCGCGCGATTTTTGCAAAGGTCCGTGATCCGTATTTTCGAGACAATCCTCCTGCCAGCACGCTTGTCGAGATTAGTCACTTGGTGATGGAGGAATTGATGATCGAAATTAGTGGGATCGCAGCGCTAGGGTAGGTATGACAGCGCACTCTTCCCCTTTCGAAAAAGCGAATGAGGAGGTATTGCGGCGGATTGGCTCTGCCCATGTATTCTGGGTCGGAATGAGTACGGCTGGTCGAGAAGTTCATTGGCTACGCGAGGGGCGGCGTTTGCTTCATGCAGGTTCTCCTCTGCCTTGGAACGAAATGTGCGGAGCAATGCGCAATGCCGCAATCGGCGCCATTGTCTATCAGCGATGGGCAGAGACTCTGGAGGAAGCCCAGGCGATGGCAGAAAGAGGGGAAGTGGAGTTCGCGTCGGCACATGCATACGGCATGTTGGGTCCGATGGCTGGTATCGTAAGTCCCGCCATGCCCGTTTTCATTGTCGAGAACAGGCCTTTTTCTAATAGAGTTTTTATTACCATCAATGAAGGCCTTGGACAAACCTTGCGTTTTGGCGCCAATGGAAGCCATGTTATCGAGAGACTGCGTTGGATTGAACGCTATTTTGCCCCTTTGCTGGAAGAAGCAATTGCGTTAGGAGGAGAGGTAGATATCTCCGCTATTATTGAAAGAGCGCTGCAACGAGGAGATGAGTGCCACAATCGCAATAAATCAGCGACTTCATTGCTGTTTCGCCGGATTGCGCCTTGGTTAGTGAGATCATCTTTCTCCAAAGAAGAGATCGCCGAGGCTCTTTTTTTTATTGATCGTAACGACCAATTTTTCCTAAATCTCTCGATGGCCGCAAGCAAGGCGACGATGGACAACGTGAGAGACATTCGGGGAAGTACAATTGTTTCATGTATGGCGGCGAATGGCTTTCAATTCGCAATCCAGGTTGCCGGATTGGGTTCTCACTGGTTCACGACACCAGCTCCGCTGGCCGAAGGGAGATATTTCCAAGGTTATGGAGAGCAGGATGCCAATCCGGTAATGGGAGACTCGTATCTATCGGAAGCAACTGGGCTAGGGGGGGTCGCTATGGCTGCTGCTCCAGCGATTACCAGTTTCGTTGGAGGAACAGTTCAAGATGCTCTCACTGCAACAGAAGAGATGTACAGGATCACTGCTGCCGAACACCCTCGTTTTAGAATCCCTTTCTTGGACTACCGTGGCACTCCATTGGGAATCGATGTGCGTAAAGTCGTCGAACTCCAAATTACCCCAGTGATCAACACGGGGATCGCACATCGCCTTCCAGGAATTGGGCAAATCGGGGCTGGACTTTTTCGACCTCCCTTAGATTGCTTCACGAATGCGTACACTGTTTTAACTAATCAGTAACTTATTTTGAAAGGAGCATGATTTTGACGAGAATAATCGATCTCTCGATGGTAACATCTACCGACCCCAGCCCCTTGATGAATGTAAAAATCACCAATCTGCCGCATGAGAATGGCGCTAAAGAAGACCAAAAATACTACGGCATCGATCCTCAAGATTGGCCGTTCCCCGGCAAGGCATGGGCGGATGATTTCCTTGAGATGACAACCCATGCGGGAACACATCTCGATTCTCCTTGGCACATGGGTCCTCTCTGCGCTGGGATGAAACCGAAGACCATCGAAGAGTGGCCGTTGGAATGGTGCTTTGGGGATGGCGTAGTGGTCGATATTCGGGATGTAGCGGATGGTTGCCAGCTCTCTGCAGGTGAGCTGAAGGATCGTTTGAGCAAGATCGGCTACACGCTGAAGCCGCTGGATATCTTCCTCGCCATGACCGGCAACGATAAGCTTTGGGGCCAACCACATTACGCCGATCATGGCGGCCATCTTTCCGCAGAAGCCTTGGAGTGGGTTCTTGACCAAGGAATCAAGACGGTAGGAACTGATTCGTGGAGCTTTGACATAGGATACAACCACTGGTCCAAGCAATATAAAGACCATGGTCGCGATCCGAAATATCTTTGGCCATGCCATTTGGTAGGAACTCGTAAGGAATATGCTCACTACGAGAAACTCGCTAACTTAGACCAATTGCCACCATTTGGTTTTAAGTTTTACGGATTTCCTATCAAGTTTTACCATGGGAGCGCTGGCTTTGTGCGAGCGGTTGCCTTTCTCGAGGAATAACACGCCGTGAGAATTCGAGATCATCTCTTTCCAACCAGCTCATCAGAGGCTATCGATATGCTTCTGATCGAAGATGGAAAGGCTCGTCTGATTGCAGGCGGAACCGATTTAATCTTGGAGATTCGTGATCATGCCAACAGTTTTGAGGCGCTGGTTGATGTAAGTCGAATTCCGGGATTGGATCGGATTCATTCAGATGGAGAACGCATTCAGTTGGGTCCGCTGGTAACGATGACTCAGGTCGAGGAATCGCGATTGTTAAAGCATCATGCAACAGCTCTATGGGAAGCCTGTTCCTGGGTTGGCGGGCCTCAGATTCGAAACCGCGCTACGTTGGCAGGCAATATCGTCTCAGCCCAGCCGGCAGCGGACGGAGCAATCGCTTTGGTTGCACTGGATGCCAGACTTAAGATCCTTGGCTTCCAGGGGGAGCGTGACCTTATGCTGAGTAATTCGTATGTCGGTGTCGGAAGATCGGCAATAGACGCATCCCGTGAAATGATCACGTGCATCGAGTTCGAGGCACAACACCAGGGGGAGGCATCGGCATTTCGCAGAATGGCGATACGGAAAGCGTTAGCGCTCCCCCAACTGAATTGCGCAGTGTGGATTGCTTCATCCGCAGGGTATTGCGCTGATGCTCGAATCGCTGTTGGTCCCGTTGCGACGATGCCATTTCGAGCGCGTCAGGCGGAAACTTATTTAATCGGAAAACTACTGAATGACGAAACGATATCTACCTGCGCAGCGGTCGTTCAGAAGGAAGTTCAGCCAAGAGATTCAGTGTTGCGTGGATCCGGACTTTACCGCAAGGAAATGGCAGAAGCGCTTGCAAGAGAGACTATAAAGCTAGCGATCAGTCGCTTGGAAGGGAGCCTGGCGTGAAACATATCCGCCTTCAGATCAACGGAGCGTGGCGGACAGGATGGGCAAATCCGGGACAAACGCTTCTAGATTTCCTGCGCGAAGAACTGAACTGCACGGAAGTGAAGAAAGGGTGCGGCAAAGGAGACTGTGGCGCCTGTACCGTCATCATGAACGGCATATCCATTGATTCCTGTCTCACCCTGGCGTTGCAGGCAGAAGGCGCCAAGATCATCACGGCAAAGGGGTTGGGAACCAAAGACAACCCTCATCCACTGCAAGAAGCTTTTATCGAAAAGGGCGCCTTTCAATGTGGGTTCTGTACGCCCGGGATGATCCTATCAGCCAAGGCGTTGTTGGACAAAAACCCCAAACCCAATCGGGATGAGATTCGTAGAGGGTTATCTGGAAACATTTGTCGTTGTACCGGCTATCGAAAAATCGAGGAAGCAGTCGTTTCTGCAAGCGAGCGATCTTCCAACCAATCCAACGATAGAGAGCTCAAAGATCAGTAACGGTACCAGCATGTTAGCTTGCATAGAGTTTGGCGCTAAGAACTGGTAATACTTTATGTGGCAGAACAGGAGGGTAGCAATGCCGGAATCAAGAACGATTGAGCTCTTGATCCATAGCGGGATTGTTGTAACGATGAATCCAGAACGGCTCATTATTGAAGATGGAGCCGTAGCGATTGACCAAGGCAGAATCACCGACGTGGGAGATTCGAAAGTCCTTCGAAGCCAATACAGCGGCAAGAAGGAAATCGATGCGACTCATAAAATAATAATGCCGGGACTCGTCAATCTTCACTTTCATGCGGATAATTTTTCACGTGGAGTTGGCGAGCATCTGGGCTTGGAAGAATGGATCGATACGATTTATTACCCCATGCTGGCTGCGATGACTCCTGATGATGCCTACAAAACCGCCATGTTGGCCTACTCAGAAGTCATTAAGGGCGGAACGACAACAGTCAATGATATGTACATCAAGCTCCCTTCCTTGGCCGATGCGGCGGAGAAGACCGGTATCCGCGCCGTGCTTTCCAGCGAAGGCGCCGATTTGATCCCGGGCCAAGAGACCTTGGAAGACAACGAGAAGGCTTTCTTGGAACGGAATAACACGGCTGGGGGACGGATTCTGGTTGTTTTCGGCATTGAATGGATTCCTGTTTGTTCTGCGGAATATATCAAGAAGTGCCGTTCCCTGGCTGACAAATATGGAGTCGGCGTTCATGTCCACCTTAACGAATCCAAGGGCGAGGTACAGTTGTGTAAAGAGAAATACGGAAAGCCTCCCGTGGAGTTCGTATATGATTTAGGTCTTCTTGGGCCGGATGTGGTGGCCGCCCATTGTGTTTGGCTATCCGATCCGGAAATAGAGCTGATAGCTAAGACGGGCGCCCATATCTCCCACAACCCTGTTTCCAACGCCAAATTGGGGAACGGGATTGCTCGGACCATTGACTTCTTGAAGGCCGGTATCAACGTTGGCCTGGGCACAGACGACGCTCCTTGCAACAATAACAACGATATGTTCGAAGTCATGAAATACGCCTCCCTTTTCCAGAAAGCCATTCACACCGATGCAAGCCTTCTCCCCTCTTGGCAAATCCTGGAAATGGCAACGATCAACGGCGCACGGGCGCTGGGGCTCGATAAGCAAATTGGATCCCTGGAAGTAGGAAAAAAAGCGGACGTGATCTTGGTTGATACCTGGACCCCCGCTTTGACGCCTGTCTTCCATGGAAGCAACTCAAACGTGCTTCCTCATCTAGTCTATGTGGCTCACGGTGAAAACGTGGATACCACGATCGTAGATGGCAAGATCCTGATGGAAGGCCGGAAATTGCTGACTGTCGATGAAAACCAGGTCATTGAGGAAGCCACACGGGCTGCTCATAAGGTCATTCAAGCCAGGAAGACAAGGTAAAAAAACAGTGACTCAGGCAGAGAATACGGAGGAAGTGATGATTGAGGAAAGGCTGACTGCAGCAGAAGTCATCCAAATGCAGGATCAATATGTGATGAAGAGCGTAGAGGCTTGGAACGATAAAGTATTCGTGATGGGGAAGGGTTCCACGCTCTGGGATATCGAAGGGCAGGAATACCTCGATTGCTTTAGTGGGGTTTCCGTGATTAACATCGGCCATGCGCATCCTAGAATGGTGGCAGCAGTACAAGATCAAGTAGGGCAACTGACCCATCTCTCTACCCTTTATCGCACTGTTCCAATGCCCTTGCTGGCAAAGAAGCTGGCCGAGATCGTCCCGATGGGCGAGGGTCGTGCGAAGAGTTTCTTCTGCAACTCGGGAACCGAAGCGAACGAACATGCCATCAGCCTAGCCCGTATCGCTACCAAGAAGTTTGAAATATTCGGCTTGCAAAACGGCTTCTATGGGCGGGGTGGCTTTACCATGAGCATCACCGGCCTGGGAGCTTGGCGCTCTGGCCTGGGGCCATTCATGTCTGGAACACTGCATTTGCCAATGTACCACTGTTACCGTTGTCCCTTGGGTCATCACCATTACAGTGAGTGCGGCTATGCCTGTGCCAACTATCTTAAAATCGCCTTGAAGACTCAGACCAGCAGCCGGACGGCGGCTGTTGTTGTGGAACCTATCCAAGGCATCGGTGGCATTGTGGAAGCCCCGCCGGACTATTTCAAGATGCTCAAGCCAATCCTCGAAGAGAACCAGATCCTATTAATTGTGGATGAAGTGCAAACTGGTTTCGGTCGCACTGGAATGATGTTCGGCATCGAGCATTATGGGGTGGAGCCAGATGTAGTCACGTTAGCAAAAGGATTGGGTGGTGGACTTCCAATCGGCGCTGTAGTAGCCAAGACCGAGATTGCCGATACTTTCCCTGGGCCTGATTTCGCCACTTTCGGTGGGAACCCGGTCAGTTGCCGGGCAGCTCTGGCAGCGATTGAGGTCACCGAAGAAGAAGGACTGGTGAAGAACTCCGCACAAGTAGGAGAATTTCTCAAGGCTGGTCTGGTAGAGTTGAGCAAACATCATCCCTTCCTCGATGATGTAGAAGGGAAAGGTCTTTTCATTGGAGCTGAAATCACCACCGACAAGGAAAAGAAGACACCTGCTAGCAATATGGTTATGACCCGAATCCTCGACGAAGCGTTGAAAGAGAAGATGCTGATCGGCCGGGGTGGTCTCTACTACAACCGCATCCGGTTCCAGCCGCCCTTATGCTTTACGCGAAAGGAAGCGGAGCGGACGCTGGAAGTCTTCGAAAAGGCTCTTGCGATAGCTGAAGGCGCCGCGTGAGCCAGGGAAATTCGTGCATAGGAATCGAATCTTTACTCACGCTGATGCAGAAACGGCGCTCAATCCGGTCATTCAGGCCAGACCCAGTATCGGATGAGAGTATCGCCAAGATCATCGAAGCTGGTCGATGGGCGCCATCCAGTGCCAATTCTCAACCCTGGGAATTCCTGGTGGTGCGCGATCTGGACACCAAGGAAAAAATTCAATTAAGTGTGCAGCGTTGTATCAAGCGAATCAAGGAACTAAGAGATTTCCCCTTCCTCCGTACGTTTACCGGTGGATATTTGATGGAAGCCCCTGTCCACTTGGTGGTGATCGGGGATCCTCGTTTCCGGTACGTCAGCATGATGCACCAGGTCGAGGAGAACATTGAGCAATTTGCCTTCTGGGGCAGCGTAAGCATGGCCATCCAGAATATGCTGCTGGCTGTTACTGCACTGGGACTGGGCACTGCCGTTTTCACCAACTTCTTCCCGGAGGAAGTAAAATCTCTTCTGGAGATTCCGGATCCGCTACGCATCGTCTGCATCTTGCCCTTGGGTTACCCCAATGAGGACAGAGAGCCTAGGCCTCGCCGACCGGCCGATTCGTTCACTCACCAGGAACGCTACGATTCGAGCAGGATGCGTTCCGATGAGCTGATCGAGCGAGCTCACCGCGACCCTTATGGCGAGCAAGTTAACAGAACAGCCTGCGGCAGCATGGAATAATGATCAATTCGATGGAGGCTAGAATGGAACCACTGAAATACGTTGGGCAGCGAATTCCAGAGATCTACGCGTGGGCGAAAGTCACCGGAGAAGCTCCTTTCACCGATGATTTGCGATTGCCCGGAATGCTCTTTGGGAAAATTCTAAGAAGCCCCCATGCTCACGCGCGTATTCGAAGCATCAATGCCTCTCGAGCTTTGGAATTGCCGGGTGTAGTAACTGTTATGACAGGAGCGGATACACCAGGTATCAAATACGTTGCCCAGATCTCGGACATGTATCCCCTGGCAATCGACAAGGTTCGCTACGTAGGAGACTCAGTAGTTGCTGTAGCGGCGGAGACGGAGGAGATTGCGCAGGAAGCATTGGCCTTGATCGAAGTTGAATATGAACCTCTGCCTGCCGTCTTCGATCCTTGCGAAGCATTGCTGGATGGAGCTCCCCTGATCCACGAGGATCGGATCAACAACCTGGTATTGAATATGAAGCGAGATTTCGGAAACGTGGATGAGGGATTCGCTCAATCTGACCGAGTTTTTGAGGACCAGTTCTCTACTCAGGCTGTGTCCCACTGCAACATGGAGCCTCGATCTAGCGCAGCTTGGATGAATCCTGACGGCGTTCTCCAGATATGGACGGGCACACAGAGCCCTTACTTCGTGCGAAAGGAAGTCGCGCATGTTTGTGACTTGCCCATTTCTTCCGTCCAAGTGATGGAAGTCCATTGTGGCGGGGGTTTCGGCTCCCGTTCCAAGTACTGTGAGGATGAAGGTGTCACCGCTCTCCTGGCCATTCGTTGCGGCCGCCCCGTGCGCATTACCTTCACCCGCGAGGAGGAGATGACCACTACCCGCATCCGCCATCCCTTCTTTATGCGCATCAAGACCGGAGTAAAGCTGGATGGGACATTGATGGCGCGGGAGATGCAGGTAATTGTTGACAAGGGGGCTTACTGCCACTACGGTCCCGCTATTACCGGTTATGCCGCCGGAACTGCGGCTTCCAGCTACCGCATCCCTCACTTCCGATTCAATGCCGATATCGTCTACACCAACAAGCAAGCTGGAGGTCCTTTTCGGGGTTTCGGAGCTCCTCAAGTGATATTCGCTATCGAGTCCCAACTTGACGAGATTGCGGAGGCTTTGGGGATAGACCCGCTGGAACTGCGCATTAAGAATGCCAACCGTTCCGGGGATCTCACGCCCTGCGGCTGGGCAATCACTACCTGTGGACTAGAGGAGTGCCTGGAAAAGGTGAGCCAGGCGATCAACTGGAAGGAGCGCCGGAAAGAACCGAAAGATGGCCGGTACAGGAAAGGAAAGGGTTTGGCCACAGCTATCCACGTCTCAGGCAGCAATGTTTTCCCGGACGGAGAGTTTTCAGCGATCGAGCTGAAGATGTTCATCGATGGCCGGGTTTCTGTGTACAAGGGGTCCGGAGATACCGGCACTTGGGCCAACACGGTCATCACCCAGATTGTTGCAGAGGAGTTGCAGCTCCCCATGGAGTCTATCCGCCTGATCAGCATGGACACTGAGACGACGCCACAATCCCTTGGGAGCTTTGCCTCTCGCGTCGCCTTCGAGGATGGGAACGCCGCCAAAATGGCTGCCGCTCAATTGAAGACTTTCCTGCTGGAATCGGCGGCAGTCGTATTAGAGGTTCCCATGAAGACTCTATTTCTGCAGGATGGCATGATTCTCTGTCGCGAAGATCCAAGCAAGACCCTTTCCTATGGAGATTCCGTTTTCCATTCCCCTCGCACTGTTGGACACATTCTTACTTCAGCGTACCAATATGTCCCTCCAACTGTACGTCTGACTCCCAAAGGGTATGCCAATGTCTCTGCTGCCTATGCTTTCTCTGCCCAAGGAGCAGAGGTTGTCGTGGACACGCAAACCGGCGAGATCCGGGTGAAGCGCTTGGTTGTAGCTCAAGATGTGGGTAAAGCCCTCAATCCGATTGCTGTCGAAGGACAAATCGAGGGAGCTTTGGCTCAAGGGATGGGCTATGCTCTGACTGAGGAACTGAAAGTTGATCCGATGTCGGGCAAGGTCGTCACTGATTGCTTGGACCGAGTGATGCTTCCTACTGCAATGGATATCCCCGATGAAGATATTTTTCTGGTCGAGACTCTTGATCCAGAGGGACCCTACGGCGCCAAGGGCGTCGGCGAGATCGGGCTGAACCCAACGGCGGCGGCCATTGCCAATGCCATCTATGATGCAGTTGGTTTCCGTCCACACAAGCTTCCAATCAAGGCCGAGGAAGTATACTTTTTTCTACACCCAGAGAAGAGGTAGCAGGGATGGAAGAAATCAGACCACCCGAGATCGTTCTGGAAGTAAAAGGAATCTCTAAGCGCTTCGGATCTGTACAAGCATTGGATTGTGTTTCGCTTTCTTTCCGCAAGGGTGAGATTCATACGTTGCTCGGAGAAAACGGAGCAGGCAAGACCACCTTGATGAACATCATCTATGGGCTCTATCAAAAAGATGCGGGAGAGATTCTGGTCAATGGGAAGGTTTATGAAATCAGATCGCCCCGCGATTCACTTCAATTGGGAATCGGCATGGTCCCGCAATTCTTTAAGCTGGTGCCTGATCTTAGCATCTTAGAGAACATCTACCTTTTCATGGAAAAGACCAAATTCATCATCGATCATAAGGGGGCCAAGGCAATCATCCAGCAACTCTCCGAAATGTTCGGTTTTGGATTGGAAGACAAGAT
>CAYXFH010000144.1:0-9004 GCA_964464245.1 uncultured bacterium | reverse complement strand
AGCTTTCGCTCGCCGCCGCAGCTTTTCCACCAGTGTCAGGATCATAAGCAGGTCCTCCTCACGTTCGGTGGGAAGGCCGATCATGAAGTAGAGCTTGATGCGGGGGAAACGGCAGCGCGCGGCCTGCTCCACCGCGGTCAGGATCTCCTCTTCAAGAAGCTGCTTGCCGATGGCTTGCCGCAAGCGGTCGCTTCCCGCTTCAGGGGCAAAGGTGAGGGTAATCTGATGGCCTTGAGCCAAGCGGGCGACCTCCACCGAGAAAGAATCGGCTCGAAGGGAGGGAAGGGAGACGTTCACCCGCTGCTCCGCGCGGAGTGGGCCGAGTGATTTCAGCAGCTCTTCCAAGTGGGGGTAATCGCAGGAGGAGAGCGAGACCAACCCCAACTCCTCCCATCCGGTGGAGGCGATGATCTCTTCAGCTTGGCGCTTGAGCAAACCTGCCGATCGCAGTCGCCTCGGGCGATAGATGAAGCCGGCTTGACAGAAGCGGCATCCGCGCAAGCAGCCGCGGAAGAGCTCGACTTGCGCCCTGTCGTGGACCGTCTCCAGGGTGGGGACAATGGGCCGGGTAGGAAAAAAGGACGTTTCCAGATCTTTCACGCGGCGGCTCACCACTCCCGTTGGACCCTTGGGATGAGGCTCGATAGCTTCGATGGTTCCCTCGAGTGAGAAATGGAAGCGGTAGAGAGAGGGGATATAGAGGCCAGGGATCCGGCTCAAAGCGAGGAGCAACTCATCCCTCGTGCGCCGTTCTTCCCTCTTCCAAGCTTGAACCAGGCGGCAGATCTCGAGGATCGCTTCCTCCCCATCCCCAACCTGGACAGCGTCGAAGAAAGAGGCCATCGGTTCGGGATTGGCCGCACATGGTCCGCCAGCGATCACAACGGGGTCGGCGAGACCGCGCTGAGAGGTTCGGAGCGGAATTCCCCCAAGATCTAACATGTTTAAGACCTGCGGGTAGGTCATCTCATACTGCAGAGAGAACCCCAAGATATCCAGTTGTCCCAACGGCCGCGAGCTTTCTAGGGTGCGCAATGGCGCCCGATCGCGGCGAAGCAACGCCTCCAGGTCCGGCGCCGGAGCGTAGACCCGCTCGCAGGAAAGGTCCGGCTGGGCATTGATGAGATGATAGAGAATAGACAGACCCAGATTGGACATCCCGATCTCGTAAAGATCCGGGTAGGCCAAAGCCACTCGCAGCAAACCGGCGCCCTCTTTCCGGCAAGCGTTTCGCTCCCCTCCCACGTAGCGGGCTGGGCGCTCCACCTGATAGAGGATCTCCCGCCATGTTGGGGTCATGTCAGGGGGACAGATTTCCGGATAGACCGGAGGTCTATCTGAGCTGGGCTCTCCTCTGGGTCTCGCGGCAGCAACATGATAGCTCGCGGCAGCAACATGATAGCTCGCGGCAGCGCGTTCCTCATATTAAGCCCCGGGATAGAACATGAAGCGCCGGCGGTGCAAGGAGACTGAGAGGATGATCCCTACCGAGATCAGGTTGATCAGGGTGGAAGCCCCTCCGTATGAAAAGAAAGGCAACCAGATCCCGGTGACCGGCATGATCCCCACATTCATCCCGATGTTGATGAAAACATGGCACATCCACATCCCCAGGATCCCAATCACCAATAAGGCGCCGAACTCGTCCTCGGCCTGTTGAGCCACTCGCAATACCAGCAGGAAGAGGGCGGCGTAAAGAGACAGCAGCAAAGTGACGCCGAGGAAGCCTAACTCTTCTGCCAGCACAGAGAAAATAAAATCGGTATGGCGAACCGGAAGGAACTGTAACTGCTTCTGCGTGCCTTGCAAGTAGCCTTTGCCGAGGAAACCCCCGGAGCCGATGGTGATCAAGGCCTGGCGAAGGTTGTAGCCGATGCCGAGGGGGTCTACGGTGGGGTCCAGCAGCACCAGGATGCGGTTGCGCTGGTAATCGCGCAGGAAATGCCAAAGCAGAGGGGTGGAGGCGAGGATGGCTCCAAAGAAAGAGAGCGTGTAGAGGGGGCGGATCGCAGCGAAGCTGCACATCGGAAAGAAGAGGAAAAGAACCACGATGGAAGTTCCTAAATCCGGCTGCTCGTAGATCAGCAGTATCGGCAGGATAATCACGGCTAGAACTCGTAGAAAACGGACAAAGGGTCCTATCCGCTCCTTGCCACCGGATAGCTCCTTGGCCAGGACGAGGATCACCGCCACCTTGGCGATCTCGGAGGGTTGGATGGGAATGGGGCCAATGTTCAGCCAGCGCTGGGCGCCGAAGACTTCCGGGGCGAAGAGCAGCACGCCAAGCAGCAGAATCAACGCGATGAAGTAGAGCGGGTAGGCCAGCTTCAACCAGATATGGTAATCGATCAGCGCCACCCAGATGGCTAAACCCGTTCCTACGGCCGCAAAGGCAATCTGCCAATAAAAGGCGGAATGGCGAGGGTCTTGGCTGGTAGCGCTGAACAAGACAAAGAGCCCGTAGGCCAGCAAGAGAAACACCACGATCAGGAGGGGACGGTTGAAATTGCGCCGAACCTGGGTCAAGAGGGAACCACCGACAAAAGCTCCTCTGGAGGATGCATCTTGTGCCTGGTTCACGGCGTCAAGATGGAAGTGGGTGTTGCCGTGGCGGTGGGGGTTTCGCTGAAATAGGCAGTAAGAAGTTGCCCGGCGAATGGCGCCAAGTAACTGCCGTAGATCAGTGTGGAGTACTCATTCATGACTAAGACTAGGATCTGTGGATTCTCGACGGGAGCATAGGCGCAGACCCAAATGTCCTGCTTCTCGCTGGTGATCAGGGCAGTCCCCGTCTTGGCCGCCACAGAGATTCCGGGCGGCTTGACCTGCTGCGTCGTGCCCAGTGTGGTAGCTTTGACCATCCCTTGCCGGAGAATATCGAGCGTGCGCTGCGAGAAGGGGACTTCCGCCCGCACGGTCGTCTGCGCAACTTTCAGGATCGTGCCATCCGGGCTGCGAATCTCCTCTACCAGGTAGGGCGTCAGCAGTTTCCCCCCATTGGCGATCGCCGCGTAAGTGGTAGCCAGCGCCAGAGGCGTGACCGCTACGTCTCCCTGGCCAATCCCCATGTTCATCGTGTCGCCGGGATACCAGGGCTCTTCCAGTTGCTCCCATTTCCACGCCGGGGTTGGGATCACGCCCTTCGCCTCGTCCGGCAGATCGACCCCGGTGTACTCGTCCAGGCCAAGGATCCCGGCCCACTTGGCGAGGCGTTCCGGCCCGACTTCCAAGGAGAGCGTATAAAAGAAGACGTTGCAGGAGTTAGCGATCGCATCGACCAAGTTCTGCGTCCCGTGGCCCGAGGTCTGCCAGCAGTAGAAGCGGTGCCCGCCAACATCGACGTGCCCGGGACAGAAAACGCTGTACGTCTCCGGGTCGATGACCCCCTCCTCCAGCGCAGCGACGGTTGTCACGACTTTGAAGGTGGAGCCGGGCGGGAAACGGTCCTGGGTCGCTTTGGCGATCAGGGCGTTGGAGGCCGTCAGCGTCTCGTACTCTTTCTGTGAGATGCCCTTGACGAAATCGTTGGGGTCGAAGTCGGGCGTTGACGCCATCGCCAGGATGGCTCCGGTCTGAGGGTTCATGCAGATAATTGACCCATTCATCTGGTTGTCCACTAATATTTGTCGCGCCTGCTGCTGTAGTTTTAGGTCAATGCTAAGGGTCATGTCGTCACCGGGGATCTGTTCGATCTCGTTCAAGACGCGGACGGGTTGGCCGATCGCGTTCACCTCTAGTATCTGCTTCCCTTTTTCCCCCTTCAGCCAGTCTTCATAGGCTTTCTCCAGGCCAGTCTTGCCGATGGCGTCAGCGCCGGTGTAGCCGGCGGACTCCAAACGGTCCAACTCAAGAGCCGAGATGCTTCCGATATAGCCGATCAAGTGGGCGAAGAGGTTGTCGTAGGGGTAGCTGCGTTGCGGTTCGATGGAAACGCTGATTCCGGGCAAGTCCAGGTGTTGCTCTTCCACCTTCTGCACGATCTCTTCTCCCAATCCGGCGCGTAAGGTGAAAGGTTCCCAATCGGGCAGGTTGTTCTCTTCCAGCTTGGCTTGGATCTCATCTGCCGGCATGCCGGTGATCTGGGCAAGAAGAGGCAGCTTGGCAGGGTCGAAATGCTCTGGTGTGAGCTTCACGCTGTAAGTGGCGAGGTCTTTCGCCAGCACGGCGCCAGTTCTGTCATAGATCGTCCCGCGAAGGGCTGGCGAGGTTGCCAGCCGGGTGCGGTTCTCCTCGGACGCCACCTGATAGTTGTACCCTTGGACCACTTGGAGGAAGAATAGGCGACCCAGGAGAATGGCTAAAATTGCCACTGCCACTACTGAAAAAACGAAGACTTGTTGAACTTTGCCCATCAGAGAACCTGGAAACGCTCGGAAGGACGCTTCGGTCGCAACAGACGGCAGAGGGGGTAGAGGGGAACGGCAAAGAGAACCGTGTACAGGAGGCCCAGGAAGAGGTTATCGAGAAAGATCGAAGAAGGGATCTCTTTTCCTGTGGAAAGCAGGATCAGGGCGGTGGAGAGAAGTCTCGCCAGGAAGTCGTAAGCCAAGACCAGCGCCAGCCAAAGTGGGAAGCGCAGGTTAAAGAAGATGCGTTGCAGAGTTAGGGTGAGGCCTCCTAGGAGAAGGAAGGTGAGGGTGTAGACACCCAATGGAGTGGAGGAGACCAAATCCAAAAGGAGGCCGGCCAGAAAGGAGAGGCCCAGCACCGTTCCCGGCTTCTCTTCCCAGAGGGCGAGGGAGAGCAGCAAGGGGGTCAAGAGAGAGGGTATGGCGCGGGATAGTGGACCGGCCAGGAGGGAGGACTGCAACAGGACGGCCAGCAGGAAGAGGAGCGCGTAAAGGAGTGCCTTGGTGGAACGCCCTGCCGGGAGCTGTATAGTGGAACCGAATCGTCCCATCTTACTCCACCGTCTTCAGCACCATCACAAAGCGGATCGCCCCCAGGTCGGCGGAGGGCTTAACCACCGCCTGCAAATAGAGGGCGCCGCGCTGGCGCACTTCACTGATCTTTCCGATGAGAAGGCCGGGGGGGAAGATCCCACCCATCCCCGAGGTCACTACCGTATCGCCGGCCTGCATCGAGGTCTCTTTGGCCAGGCGCTCCAGAGCGCAGCCGTCCTGGCCGTCGCCCTTCACCACAGCCACCTCGCCGGTGCGCTGGATCTTCCCGGAGACTGCTGAGTTGAGGTCATTGATCAAGAGAACTCGGGACTTGGTGGCAGAGACCTCGATGATCTGCCCGAGGAGCCCGCCCGTATCCGCCAAAACCGGCATTCGCCGTTTGATCCCGTCTCCTTCGCCGACATTGATAAGGACTGACCGGGTATAGGGCGACGGCTCGTTCATGAGGATCGAGGCGACTACGGTCTGGGAGGCAGTGACCGTCTGTTTGACTTGGAGAAAACCGCGCAATGCCTCGTTCTCCTGCCTGGCCTCCTCCAGCAACGCAAGCTTGCTTTCCAGCTCGGCTCTCTCCTTGCGCAACTGTTCCACCTCGGATCCCAAGCTGGAGAGATTGGCCAGGTTAGACCAGGTTCCGGAGAACCATTGACCCAGAGCGACGAAGGGACGGGAGACCCATGAGCCTACGCTTGCCAAGCCCTCGCGCAGGAAGCCGGCGCCTTCCTGCTGCCGATCCACAACCCCCAGCACCAGGAACACACAAGCCACCACCAAGAGAACCCAAAAGACTCTCAGGCTCCGCCGTTTCCCTGCCAGAGCGATCACGCCCTTTTGCTAAGCGCTAGGACCTGCCGCAGGGTATCGAGATTGTCGAGGACTTTTCCGGCTCCCAGGGCGACGCAGGAGAGTGGATCCTCCGCCACCAACACCGGCACGCCCAGCGCGTCGCAGAGAAAGCGGTCCAAACCGGTGAGCAAGGCGCCTCCGCCTGTCAACATGATCCCGCGGTCGAAGATGTCGGCGGACAACTCAGGAGGGGTCATCTCCAAGCAGATCTTGATGGCGTCAAGGATGGCGGTAACAGGTTCCGAGATGGCTCGCCGGATCTCCTCCGAGTCGACCGTGATGCTCTTGGGCAAGCCGCTCACCAAGTCTCGGCCGGAGATAGCGTACACCCGCACCTCAGGCATCGGGTAGGCGCAGCCGATGTTGATCTTGATATTCTCCGCCGTGCGCTCGCCGATCATCAGGGAGTAGTGTTTGCGGACGTACTGGAGGATTACCTCGTTCATCTCGTCTCCGCCGATGCGGATCGATTTGGTGGCGACCATCCCTTTCATTGAGATGACGGCCACCTCGCTGGTCCCTCCCCCCAGATCCACCACCAAGGAACCGGTCGCTTCCACCACAGGAAGGCCGGCGCCGATCGCCGCCGCCATCGGCTCTTCGATCAGCGAAGCCTCCTTGGCTCCGGCGTGCAGCGCAGCGTCCAGCACGGCTCGTTTCTCCACCTCAGTCACCCCGACCGGGATTCCCACCAAGACCCGCGGCCCCATGCGAAAGAAACCCTGATCAGAGATGGCCTTGCCGATAAAGTATCGCAGCATTTTCTCGGTGATGTCGAAATCAGCGATCACCCCATCGCGCAAGGGGCGAACGATGGTGATGTCGGCCGGCGTCTTACCGGCCATGCGCCGCGCTTCCATACCCACGGCCAGGACGGAGTTTCCCTTGTACATAGCCACTACCGAGGGTTCGCGCACGACGATCCCTTTGCCGCGAACATAGACAAGGCTATTTGCGGTTCCCAGGTCGATGGCCAGATCTTTTTGTAAAAAACTGAATAGTCCCACAGTCCCCTTACTTTACTGAAATCCCGGCACTTTGCAACAGGATCCCCAACTTGAAGAGCGGTAATCCGACGACATTGAAATAGCAACCCTCGATGCGGGGTATATAAAAAGCTGCCCGGCCTTGGATGGCATAGGCTCCGGCCTTGTCCAACGGTTCGCCAGAGAGGACATAATCATCGATCTCCTCAAGAGCCAAGGGCCGGAATGTGACAAGCGTGCTCTCGTGCTCCAACCAACGCCGGCCATCTGCCAAATCGAGGAGGGCAAGACCGGTCCACACCTGATGCGTCCTACCGCTAAGGCCTTGCAACATAGTCCGTGCTTCTTCCTCCGAATGAGGTTTGCCAAGGATGCAGCCATCCAGCGAGACCACAGTGTCTGAACCCAGCACCAAGCCTTCCTTCAAATGTCGAGCACACTCCTCAGCTTTGCGCAGGGCAAGCCTCTCTACCGCGGCAGCCGGCTCTTCCCCGGCCAAGATCTCTTCATCGATAATGCCAGGTCCAGCGGGGGACACGGTGAAATGCAAACCTGCTTGTCGGAGCAGCTCCCAACGACGGGGAGAGGCCGAGGCAAGGATCAAGGGACGCATTAAAAAAGAGAATAGAGGTAAAGCCCGAGCAAGATCCCCAGGACGCTGCCCAGGGTCAAGTGGATCGAGATCCCGAAAGTGAGGGAGATCACTACCAGGTCCAGCGTCGCTGGCCCGAAGGAAGCATGCAGGCCGTAATCCATAAAGGGGAGGATATCCTGCAGGGCGTGGCTGATCAAGCTGCCGATTAGCGCCCCGAGGATCAGGAAAAGGATCAGCAGACCAATCTTACGCTCTCGTCCTTGTGCCATCGAGTCTCCTCCTTCCGCGGAATTCTAGTTACAGGAACATTTCAGCTTGTGGCAGTACGTTTCATCGAGCGCCCTCTTGCAGGACATCTTGCCTCAGGCTATCCATAGGGCACGGCATGCCGCGCCCCTGCAAGCCCCCGGCAACTAGACAGCCCCCGGCAACTAGACAGCCCCCGGCAGGGAGTAGTGTAACACGGACGGATGGCCCAGACCTCACCACTCGTCGCTGTCTTCCAGTTGTATCAAACGGGCATCCTCTTGTGAGAGACCGTGCCAGGTGCAGCCCTTTCTCAGGCAGATATGGAACCCGATCAGCTTGCGCATGGCCAGTAAGGTTGTCCGCGCCGTGTGGGCCCCGCAGCGGTCGCAGCGTTTTCCCTCCTCGAGCAAGGAGGCTCGACAATGCGGGCAAAGAAGATCCTTGGCTTCCTCTCCCTCAGGGATCTCAATCGAGCAACAATGGGTGAAGATATTCAAGTACGGGCTGAGGGCCAAGGTTCCCTCCTCGCCATTGGGGCGCATCATAACAAAGTGCATCGTATGGTCCTTGATCAAAGAGCGCTGGCAATGTGGGCAATAGGTGTAGAGGTAGCTTCCATTCGATAGAACTTCCCTTCCTCCCGCGCGTTCCACCTCAACTTCAGCCATCTCTTCCAGGTTCAACTCATGATAGGCTCCCGCTCCTACAGCGTAGGCGTCGTAGAACTTGCCAAGAGCCGTCTCCATATCCTCGAACTCGACGAAATGCTTGCGACAACCACGGCGGGAGCAGACATAAAGTCGCCCGCCGTCTGCCATCAGCAACCGGACCATCGGCGCATGGCAGGTTTCGCAGAGGATGGCGCTCTCCAACCCGTTGTGGCAGCGTGGACAAGCGAATTCCACCACTGTCCCTTCCGGGATGCAGCAATCTGCTCCGACCTGGAAACTGCCGTATACTGAGGATAGTCGGGTTGCACACTCTTGGCCGGCAAACCGCCCGGTGAGGAGAATGGAAGGTTGGTTGTCGAGAGGATGTTCGGGGTCCATCAAGGACTCACTGCAAACAGGGCACTTCACGCGCAGCGCCAACAAAGAATGGGTCATGTTTTGCCTCCTTCGCAATAATATTACTAGACATGCTGCCGCAGGCTGTCTAGTCAAGTAGTTTAGTAGTCAAGTAGTCAAGTAGTTTAGTGATCTAGTCATTTATCATGCTGCCGCAGGCTGTCTAGTCAAGGTCTGTCTTGATCTTAATCAGCCACTTAACCACTCAGCTACTTAGCCGCTGAATCTAGTAAACGTGCTGCCGCAGACTGTCTAGTCAAGGTCTGTCTTGATCTTACTCAGCCACTTAACCACTCAGCTACTTAGCCCCCGGCAGGGAGTACTTCACTGATGAATTTAGCGGATCCTTTCCTCCTC
>CAYXFH010000143.1:0-17338 GCA_964464245.1 uncultured bacterium | reverse complement strand
TGCAGTATATTTGCTTGGCCCGACCGGCGAACGGTTGCCGGTCGACCCGGTCGAACACACCCCCGCAATGAACGGAAATGACATCATCTTAACCATCGATAGTGTGGTTCAGAACGTCGCCGAGGATTCTCTGGAAAGGGCCGCTAAGGAGAACCAAGCCACATCCGGCAGCGCCATCGTCCTCGACGCCCGCAACGGGGAGGTGCTGGCCATGGCTTCTTACCCAGATTTCGACCCCAATGAATGGACCGCTGCTTCCCCTACGCAATTCAAGAATAACGCCACCCAGTTCGTCTACGAGCCGGGCTCGGTCTTCAAGTTTGTGGTGGGGGCGGCTGCGCTGGAGGAGGGAGTCATTACACCGTCCACGGTGATCCATGACGATGGACCCATCGAGGTGAGCGGTTGGACCTTTGCTTGTCCTTCCGAGTTCGGCGGGCCGCATGGTGCGCAGGATCTCTACAATCTCTTCAAGAACTCCTGCAATGTCGGTTTCATCCAGGTCGGCCAACTACTGGGGGAAGAGCGCCTGCGGCGCTACTCTGACCTCTTTGGCATCGGCCGTCCCTGCGCGTTGGAGGTTCCCCAAGCGCAAGGCCAGTTGCCCCCCACTGAGGACTGGTACGACGTCCTACTGGCCACAGCCTCCTTCGGCTACGGCTTCTACTGTACCCCGCTGCAGATCGCCGGGGCTTTCCAGGCGGTGGCCAACGACGGACGCTACGTGCCGCCCCACCTGGTGAAGGAGATCCGCGATAGCGGAGGCAAGGTGGTGTACAGCGGCGAGAGTGCTTCGACGCGCCAGGTGATCTCGCAGAAGACCGCTATCCAGTTGCGTGAGGCTTTGAAGGGGGTGGTGGAGGCCAAGGTTCCGGATTCCTTGAAGCCCTACGGTGTGGTGGGGAAGACCGGTACGGCTGTCGTTTATCGTGAAGGAGAAGCAACTACTTTGAATAACACCACTTTCGTCGGCGCTTTTCCGGCCGACAACCCGCGTATTGTCATCATGGTCAACGTCAACGAACCGCAGGTCGAGTTCGCCTACGCAGTGCGAGTCTGTGTGCCGATTTTCATGGAGATCGCTGGTAAGATCGTGGACATCCTCCGCCTCCCCCCCCCATGAGAGCGCGGGAGTTGCTTCCCCTCTTTCCCTGGGTGTCCGTGCGAGGCGAGCTAGGGCGCGAGATTACAGGCTGCTCGTCGGACTCCCGCAGCGTCGCCCCGGGTGACCTCTTTCTCTGTTTCAAGGGCGAGCACAGCGACGGCCATGCTTATCTGGCGGAGGCGCTGCAACGCGGCGCAGTGGCCGTGGCAGGGGAGCAGGAGACGGAGTTGCCGTCCGAAGTGCCCTACTTCCGCGCCACTGACAGCCGCGCCCTGGCCGGTCCACTCGCTTCCCTCCTCTACGGCGAACCTTCCAAGAAGCTTCGGTGCATCGGCGTCACCGGAACCAGCGGGAAAACCACGACTACTTATTTCTTACGCGAGGGATTGCGGGCTTGCGGTTTTGCCGCGGAATTGATCGGATCCCTCAATCCCACCCCCGAGTACCCGTTCTTAACCACCCCCGAGGCCCCCGCTCTGCACAAACGGCTGGCTCAACTGGCGGCGGAGGGGACTGCGATTTTGGCGTTGGAGGTCTCCTCCCACGCCATCCACTTCCAGCGCATCGGCGGAGTTCGCTTCGCCGCCGCCCTCTTGACCAATCTCTACCGCGACCACCTCGAGCTGCATGGCAGCGAGGAGGCATACGCCCAAGTGAAGCTCTCCTTCCTGCAGTCGGTGGGGGCCGCAGGTGGGGCGGTGCTGCTGAATCTGGACTTCCCCAAGAGCGATTTATTCCTGGAGGGTTGCGCTGGTTTGGCTCGCACCTTCTCGCTGGAAAAACCAGACGCTGACCTCTCGGCCCATATTCTAAAGGAGTCTGCTACCGGCAGCTTGTTAGAGATCACGCTGCCGCGGGCTGTCTACACGCTGCCGCGGGCCGTCTACACGCTGCCGCGGGCTATGAACCTCCCCACGGGATCGCTGATGATGCCGGTGAACTTGCCTGGGCGAGTCAATGCGGCCAACGCCTTGGGCGCCTTCGCCGTAATCCGTGCCTTGGGGATGGATCCAGTCGCGGCCGCCGAAGGAATCGGCCGACTACGAGAAGTTCCCGGGAGGTACCAGATGAGCCGCACCGCGCGAGGCGCTCAGGTATTGATCGATTACGCTCATACCCCGATCGCCCTTAGTCAGGTGTTAGCTTTCGCGCACTCCCAAGGGGGGAGAGTGCTGTTGGTCTTTGGTTGCGTGGGGGCGGGAGACCGCGGCAAGCGGCCCCTGATGGGACAGATCGCGGTCCAGGGCGCAGATCGAGTCTACCTCACCACCGACGACCCGCGAGGCGAGGATCCGGCTCGTATCATGGCCGATACCGAGCCCGGCCTTCGCTCGGGGGGGAAGTCTCCCGGTCGTGACTATTTCCTAATCCTCGACCGGCGCCAAGCCATCGCCCAAGCCTTGGCTGACAGCCGACCAGGCGACCTGGTGGTGATCGCCGGCCGTGGCCAGGAGACGGTGCAGCGCTTCGGCAGCGAGTTAGTCCACCTCAACGACGAGGAGGAGGTGGCGTGGTGGAGCTGACCCTGGCGGAGATTGCCGGCATCAGTGGTGGGACACTGCACGGTGAGGGGAGCGTGAAGCCGCGGGCCTTGGCTCTTGACTCCCGTCTGGTACTGGAGGGGGATCTCTTCACTGCTCTGCGCGGCGAGCGCACTGACGGTCACCTCTATTTGGAGCAAGCGCGACGGAGGGGAGCTGTGGCTGCGTTGGTAGAGGCGAGGCCATCGGTGAGACCGGAAGGGCTATCCCTGGTCGTCGTTCCCTCCTGCCCGGGTGCTTTGCTTCGCCTGGCGGCTGCACTGCGCGACCGATTTGTGGGGCCGGTGGTGGCGATCACCGGGACGGCCGGAAAGACCACGACCAAAGAGATGATTGCCCTCCTCTTGGAGTCTGCCGGTCCGGTACTAAAGAGTGAGGGAAACTGGAATACAGAGCTGGGCCTCCCCTTGGCCCTCTCCTATCTGACCTCGGCTCACCGCTTCCTAGTACAGGAGGTCGGTTTGCAGAAGCCAGGCGATGTGCGCCTGTTAGGTCGCCTCCTACGGCCGATGACAGCGGTGATCACCGAGATCGGGCCTGCCCACCTAGAATACCTCGGTTCGGTGGAGCGTATCTTGGAGGAGAAATGGGAGCTGGTCCGCAGCCTTGCCCCGGGCGGTTTTGCCGTCCTTAATGCGGACAGCGCTCTCCTTCGCTCGAGGAAGGAGGAGATACCTCACGCGTTGTGGTACGGCTTACGGGAGCCAGCCGATTTTCGCTCGCTGGAAATCCGGCAGGAGGGCGCAGGGACATGGTTAACCGTGGCTACGCCGTATGGGGAAGGTCAATTCCAGCTCCCCTTTGTGGGAGATCATTTGTTGCGCGACTTTCTCGCCGCCCTGGCCGTGGCTCTTTCACTGGGTCTCCCCCTGGAGCAAGCCGGGTGCGGGATTGCCCGCTTTCGATTGCCGCGAGGGAGGGGCGGTCTGATGGAACGAGAGGGAATAACCTGGGTAGACGACAGCTACAACGCCAACCCCACCTCGGCTGAAGCCGCACTGGCCGCTTTCTTCCGGCGGGCTACAGGGCGACGCCTGGTCGTCTTGGGAGATATGCTGGAGCTGGGGGAGTCAACTGCGGCTCTTCACCACAACCTGGGACGATTGATCCCGGTCGGCTGCGAGTGCCTCTTCCTCTTTGGAGACCTCTCGCGAGATACCGCCAAGGGCGCACTGGAGAACGGCTATCCACCAGAGAGGATTCGTCATTTCGAGACCATGGAGAGCTTGCGGGAATCTCTCCGCTCGACCCTGCGCTCGGGTGACTGGGTGCTCTTGAAAGGTTCCCGCGGGATGCAGTTGGAGAAAATCTTGGAAGAGGAAGTCGTTAGCCCACGGCAACTTGACAGCCCCCGGCAGGGTGCTCTGAAATGATCTGGATCCCTGTCCTGGTCGTCTCCTTTCTTGTGACCCTCGCCGCCATGCCCTTCCTGATTCGGGGCTTGCGCTCCTGGAAGCTGACTTCCTACGTGCGGGCGGAAGTCACTGAACATCTGCACAAGACCGGCACTCCGGTCGCTGGGGGGCTGCTCTTCCTGGTCATTCCCACCCTGGCTGCCCTCCTCTTCGGGGTGACACAGGACATGTTGGCTGTCCTCATCGTGACCCTAGGAGCGGGTTTAACCGGTTTTATCGACGACTGGCTCTCCTCTCGCGGACAGCATGCATTGGGGCTCAAGGCCCGCTACAAGATCGTCGCCCAGATCGCCCTGGCCCTGGTCTTCGCTTTCCTCACCCTGCCCAACTCAGCCATCTGGATCCCCTTCATTCCCCCGTTGGACATTCAGGGTTGGTATGTGCCGCTCTCTGTCTTCTTCATCGTCTGGTCGACCAATGCCGTCAATATCACCGACGGGGCCGACGGCTTGGCTGCCAGCGTCTTTCTCACCGTGCTGGGAGCCTTGATGGTGGTGGCTTATTTGCAGAACTACATCTCCCTGATGCCTTTCATATTCAGCCTGGGCGGGGTTCTGCTCGGTTTCCTCTGGTTCAATGTCTACCCGGCCTCGGTGATCATGGGCGACACCGGCGCTCTGGCGCTGGGCGCAGCCATGGCCGGCCTCAGTTTGATCTTGCACATCCCCCTCTTCCTGCCCTTCATCGCTGTGATCTTCCTTATCGAGACCCTCTCGGTGATCATCCAAGTGGGTTACTTTCGTTATTCCGGCGGGAAGCGCGTCTTCAAGCGAGCGCCGATCCACCATCACTTCCAGTTGTTGGGTTGGAGTGAGACACAGATCGTGTTGCGCTTCTCCCTCTTCAACCTGCTGTTTATCGGCCTGGCATTCCTTTTCATCTGGGTATAACCAATGAGAGAAGAGAGATTCACCGTATTGGGCATCGGCAAGCGCGGTAAATCCGGACTGGCAGCGGCTTTGGCCTTGGCCTCCTTGGGCAAGGAGACTTTGGTCAGCGAGAGCGGCCCGCGCAGCGCTTACCTGGAGGAAGCTGCCCTATTGGAGCAAGCAGGCGTCCGGCTGGAATTCGGCGGCCACAGTGAGCAAGTCTTCCAGGCTGATGTGATCGTGGTCTGTCCCGGTATCAAACCCCAGGCTTCACCCTTGGAGGAAGCCTGGCAGCGGGGGGTTCCAATCTGGAGCGAGATCGAGCTGGCCTACCGGCTTAGCCTGGCGCCGATCGTGGCCATCACCGGCACCAACGGGAAGACCACGACCACCGCTCTGGTTGCCTCCGTCCTGGCCCAAGGAGACCATCGCGTCTGGGTGGGGGGAAACATCGGCATTCCCTTGGTTTCGGTGGTGTGCCAGGCCGAGCCGGACGACTGGGTGGTGGCCGAGATCGGCGCCCCCCAGTTGGAGCACATCCACCATTTCGCGCCGAAAGTAGCTGTATTGCTGAATTTCTCCGAGGATCATCTAGACCGCTACCCTGATATGGCTACCTACCAGCGCGTGAAGAGCCGCCTGGTGGAGTGCCAGACGGCGGCCGACTGGGTGGTGCGCAACCAGGCCGATGAGTGGTCGCGAAAGGAGCCTAGCTGGGCCCGCTCCTTCCCCTTTGGCGATGAGCCGCTGACGGATGGGGCCTGGATGGCCGGCGACCGGATCTGGGTGGCCAGGGATGGACAGACCGCGCTTGTCACCTCGCGGGAGGAAATTCCTTTGCCAGGCCTGGCCAACTTGGAGAACACCCTGGCGGCGGTCAGCGTGGGCGCTCTTCTCGGCCTCCGCCCGGAACAGATCGCTCGCGGCTTAGCATGTTTCCCTGGGGTAGAGCACCGCCTGGAAGAGGTAGCGGTGGTGGATGGCGTCACCTATATTAACGATTCCTCCGGCACCAATCCTCTCTCCACCATTCGCGCCATTGAGGCGCTGGAGCGGCCGTTAATCCTCATCGCCGGCGGCAGTGAAAAAGGGGCCGATTTCCAACCGCTGGCAGCCGCCGTTTCGCGAAAAGCTAAGCTGGTGGTGCTCTTCGGAAAAACCCGCGAGAGGATCGCCGACGCTTGTCTCACCCAAGGTTTCCAAGGGTTCCAACTGGAGGAGGGGGATCTGGGTCAAGCCTTGCAGAGGGCGAGACGGGCGGCTGTTCCGGGCGATGTCATCCTTTTCTCCCCGGCTTGCGCCAGCTTCGACATGTTTGTGGACTTCGAGCATCGCGGCGAAACCTTTAAAGAACTGGTTCGCGAGATGGAGCAGGGGCATCCGTAGGCTTTGGATCATCTTGGGCCTAATGATGGCCCTTTGTTTTCTGGGCATTCTCTTCGTGGGCAGCGCTAGTTCCTACATCTCCTTGCGCGACTCGGGAGACGCTTTCTTCTTAGTCAAGCGGCAACTGATCTGGTTTGGCATTGGCCTGGCAGTCTTCCTGCTATTGCTGGTCGCGCCGATCTCCTTCTGGGAGAAGTGGGCCAGTTGGTTCTTGATCGGCTCCATCCTTCTCACTTTGATCCTCTTCACCCCCCTGGGGGTGACCATTGGCGGCTCCCGGCGCTGGTTGGGAATGGGCTGGTGGAGTATCCAGCCATCCGAGTTCCTCAAGCTGGGAGTGGTTTTATTCTTCTCCGCTCTGTTGCCACAGATGGCCCGGCGCAACCTGAAAGGCTGGCAGTGGCTGCTCCTCTTCCTGCTCTCCTGCTTGCCGGTGGCTTTGGTGGCGGCCGAGCCGGATCTAGGATCGGCGGCCATCGTAGCGCTGGCTATCCTCACCGTCTTCTTCCTCTCCGGCGCCCCCTTCTTGAAGATCGTCGCTGGCGCCGGATTGGTGACGGTCGGATTCAGCCTGTTGATCTTGGTGATTCCCTACGTGCGCAACCGCGTGGTCTCGCTTTTAGGTTCTATCCTAGGCCATGCAGGGGATCCCTCCGGGATCGACTACAACGGCCTCCAGGCCCTTTATTCATTCGGCGTCGGCGGCGTTTGGGGGACTGGCTTCGGCCTCTCACGACAAAAATTCCAGTGGCTGCCAATGGCGCACAACGACTTCATCTTCGCCATTGTCGCCGAAGAGACAGGCCTCTGGGGAACAGCCGTGCTTTTACTCCTCTTCCTCGCCTTGATTTATCAAGGGCTGGACCTGGCTCTCTGCAGCCGCACTCTCTTTAGCCGCCTCCTGGCCGGCGGATTGACCGCCATCCTTGGCTGGCAAGCAGTGATCCATATAGCCGTCAGTTCGGGGATGCTCCCGATCACCGGCATTACCCTGCCCTTCATCAGCTACGGGGGGAGCTCAATTCTCACTTCGATGATTTGTTGCGGCCTACTGGCTCGCATCGCCTTGGAGGTTGCGAGGGCTGATGCCCGGGAAGCGAAGTCCAGAGCAAGCTGGCGAATCCCCCAGAAAGCGGGAGTCTCGTGAGGGTAGCGCTGGCTGGGGGCGGCACGGGCGGGCACATCTACCCGTTGGTGGCAGTAGCTCAAGCCCTGCGGCAATTGGACCCGAAGACCGAGTTGCTCTTTCTTGGTCAGCCAGCTTCCCGCGAGCAGCGGGAGGCAGCTCGTGCCGGGATTCCCTTCCATGCCTTCCACCGCCAGGATAACCGCCGCAGCAAACCCTGGCATCTGGCTTCCTCACTCTTCTGGGTCGGGGTCGGGGTAGTCCAAGCCGGAACCCTGCTGCGCAATTTCCGTCCCCGCTTCCTGATCGGCGCGGGCGGCTACGTCAGCTTACCCGCAGTGGCCGCAGCTTCACTGATAAGGATTCCATACCTTCTGCTGGAGCAAAACATGGCGCCGGGGAAGGTGACTCGAGCCTACTGTCGCGGCGCCCAGGCTGTTTTTCTCACTTTCCCAGGATCTCAACAGCGTCTAGCTTGCCACAACAACACTCATGTGGTGGGCAACCCAGTCAGGGTGGACCTCCTTCCACCTCGGCTGGAGGCTCGCCGGCAACTTGGCCTTTCCCCCGATTGCCAGTTGGTGGCGATCATCGGAGGCAGCCAGGGCGCCAAACGCTTGAACGAGGCCGTCGGACAGGTTGCCTACCGGCTCTTGGCTGCACATCCACGCCTGGAGCTGTTCTGGGTTCTGGGGAAGTCGGCAGACCCCCTGTTCCCTCCCGGCGCAGTGGCGACGCAGGCGTCGCCACTGCAGAGGCGCTTGCGCGTGACTGACTACTGTGAAGAGATGCCGCTGTGGCTGGCGGCTGCCGACCTTTTCCTGGGGCGGGCCGGTTCCGGAACGCTGAGCGAATCCCTCGCCGCTGGCACGCCGATGCTGCTGGTGCCTTACCCCTATGCCGCCGATGGGCATCAGGCAGCCAACGCCGCCTTTCTGGAAGAAGCTGGGGCGGCGGTAGCGCTGCCAGAGGAACGGATCGGCGAGTTGAGCGGCCAAGTCTCCAGGCTGCTGGATGATCCGAAGCGCTTGGCTGCGATGGCGGCGTCGGCTTGTCGATTGGGGAAACGGGACGCCGCCCAGGTTGTAGCCAAATGGGTGCAGGGCGCCTCCGTAGGGGCGACGCATGCGTCGCCCCTACGCTACCTTGGGGGGAGGAAGTGAACGCGACCGGGCGGCTCCATTTGCTGGGAATCGGCGGAGCGGGGATGTCTGCCCTGGCATTCCTTTTGAAACGCCGGGGGACGGATGTTAGCGGCGCCGACCCGGCTATCTCCCCAGCTCTGGCCGCTAAGATGACCGGGGAGGGAATCGTCGTCTACCGTGAACATGATCCCTCTCACTTGGACGGCGTAGAGCGAGTGGTCATCTCCTCGGCGATCCCTGAGGAGAACCCCGAGCTGCGCGAAGCCCTGCGGCGGAGTGTCCCGATCGCTCACCGCGTGGACTTGCTGCGCCGATTGGCGGAGGGGAAGCAGTTGGCGGCGGTGGCCGGAACTCACGGCAAGGGCACTACCACTGGGATGCTGGCTTACCTCCTGCGCCGGCTGGGGTGGGATCCCTCGCTGGCCAATGGGGCAGAGTTGGTGGACGGCGGCGAGCGCTGTTGGTGGGGGGAAGGAGCGCATTTCGTGATGGAGACCGACGAGTCGGACGGGTCCTTCCTGAAGCTGCACCCCCAGACGGCTTTGATCACCAATATCGATCGCGACCATCTCAATTTCTGGGGGGACGAGGAGGGTTTGCGCCAAGGATTCCGTCGTTTCGCTGGGACAGTGGAAGGGATCCTCATCCTCCACGAGTCGATACTTGATCTACTCGAAGGGCAGGTCCGGCCGATTTGGAGCTATGGGAAAGGGGTGGACTGCCACTTCCGCCTGCTAGAATGGCAACCGCTCGAGAGGGGGGCGGAGGTGACGGCGGATACCCCGGACGGCACTCTCCGTTTCTCAATCTGTCTCTTCGGTGAACACAACGCCCTCAACGCTCTAGGAGCGATGGCCGTGGCTGCCTCCTTGGGAGTTTCCCCGGAACGCGCCGCCTGGGCGCTCTCCTCCTATCGGGGGATCCGCCGCCGCCTGGAGCGCAAGGGGGAGATGGGCGGGGTGCTGGTGTTCGATGATCACGCTGACCACCCCACCGAGATCGCCCGTGCCATCGCTGCCCTGCTCCCCCTGGGGCGGCCCATCGTGGCCGTCTTGCAGCCGCATCGCTTCTCACGGGTGCGGTCCTTGCTGGCCGACTATGGCCCGGCGCTGTCACAGGCCCAGCGCGTGGTTGTCTTGCCAATCTGGGCAGCCGGTGAGAAGATCGACTATCAACTCAGTGACCAGGATCTGTATCTGCAGATACGCCAAAGCAACCCCGGCCAAGAGGTTCACTTTTCCCCTCGCGATACCCTGCTCTCTTTCCTCAGAGCTACGCTTCGCCGAGGAGAGGTGTTGTTGTTGATGGGTCCGGGGGACATTGCCGAGATAGCCGAGCGATGGGAAGAAATCAGTGCTTGAGCTGAAACCGCGCACCAGCTCGATAACCAGCGTCCTCCTCACTCGAGAGCCGATGACCCGTCACACCACCTACCGCATCGGCGGGCCGGCCGATCTCTTCTGCCAACCGGGCAGCCTTGAGGATCTGCGACAGGCTTTGCGCGAAGCACATCAGCGAAACCTTCCTTTCACCATCATGGGCAACGGAAGCAATCTGCTCGTTTCCGACGAGGGCTTCCGGGGCATGGTCATCCAGGTGGCCGGGGTCTTCAACGGCATCCACTTCCAGGGGGATCATGATAGCTCGCGGCAGCGCGATAGCTCGCGGCAGCGTGTTACTGTTGGCGGCGGCACCGACCTGGCCACTTTGCTGAACCAAGCCGCCCGGCGTGGCCTCTTCGGCTTGCCTTTCGCCGTGGGTATCCCCGGCACGGTGGCCGGCGCGGTGACGATGAACGCCGGCTCAGCCACCCGCTATATGGGCCAGCACGTCGAGTCGGTTCGGGTGCTGGACTGCCAGACCCTGGAGATCTTCGACCTGACACGGGTAGAGCTGGATTTTCAATATCGCCGCAGTATCCTCGAGAGTGGCCGCTGGGTGATACTGCAGGTGCGATTGCGATTGGAAGAAGAGGATCCGGTGGCCATCTTCGCTCGTATTCGCGAGCTGCTCTTGCGCCGTAAGGAGGTCCAGCCACTAGCCTTCCCCTCGGCCGGGAGCGTCTTTCGCAATCCGGGCCCGCTCTATGCCGGCAAGCTGATCGAGGACGCCGGCTGCAAGGGGTGGCGAGAGGGCCAAGCGATGGTCTCACCAGTCCATGCCAACTTCATCGTCAACCTTGGACAGGCCACGGCCGGTCAGGTCTTCCGCTTGATGGCTCGAGTTCAGGAGGCGGTCTGGCAGCGCTCCCAAGTCTGGCTCCAGCCCGAAGTGCGGATCCTCGGCCACTGTCCGGAAAGGCTGCAGGGGGAGGGGATGCTGTGAAAGCGGTGGTCGCTTTCTTGCTGCTAGCGCTCCTGGCCGGGACAGCGGCAGCCTACGGGTTGCTGCTCTTCCCAGTGGAGAGCGCCTGGGCAGACGGAGGCGAGTCCTTCCCCACACTTCTCACTTCCTTACGATGGCAATCTTTTCTCCTAGCCCGGCTGCCAGCCTCGGTCGACCTGATCCGTCAAGATCCCCGCTTGGGCGAGGCACAGCTAGAGCGGTACTATCCCTTTGCTTTGGGCGCCACTTTTCGACATTTCGCGGTTGTTTGGCGCGTGCGCGAGGGGCCACAAAGCTGGGAGTTCCTTTCCAACGGAAATCTTGTCCCCGCCACCGGGGAAGCGACGATCAGCGCAACATTTCTGGCCAAACCTCTCTCCTCCGCCGCGTCCCGCTTCCTGTTGGCCTTCGCCGCAGTCGTTGACGAGCAGACACGGAAGGATGTGATCGGTTTAGAGGTAGCGGCGGAGGGCCGAGTTATCGTAAGATTGCAAGATGGAACTCAACTGTTTTTTTTGGCCGAGGAGGCCGTCTACAGGCGACATCTGCCTCAGCTTGGGTTATATTTAGGAAAAGCCAAGCAGGGAGGCATGAAAGAATTGCATTTTGAATTCAATGATTTCTTTGCAAGAAAGGAGGGAGATACATGAACGTGTACGACCCCTGGGAGGAAGCTCAAGCCAACATCAAGGTCGTCGGTGTGGGCGGCGGAGGAACGAATGCGGTGAACCGAATGATCGAATCCGGGATCAAGCATGTTGAGTTCATTGCCATCAATACGGACGTACAAGTGCTGAAGCTTTCCGTAGCCGACCGGCAGATTCAGATCGGGCCAAAAGTCACCAAAGGCCTGGGAGCCGGCTTCAATCCGGAACTCGGTGAACGAGCAGCCGAGGAGTCGCGCGATGTCATCGCGGAAGCTTTGGCCGGCGCCGACCTTATTTTCATCACCGCTGGAATGGGAGGGGGCACCGGCACCGGCGCTTCTCCCATCATCGCCGAGATCGCCAAGCAGATGGGCGCCCTAACCATCGCCGTAGTCACCCGCCCCTTCGGGTTTGAAGGCCGCCGCCGTTTCAACATCGCGGATAGCGGCATCACCCGCTTGAAGGAGAAGGTGGATACCTTAATCACTATCCCCAACGACAAGTTGCTGGCCGTGGTCGCCAAGAACACGACCCTCATCGATGCCTTCCGTGCCGCTGATGACGTGATCAAACAAGGCGTCCAGGGCATCTCCGATTTGATCACGGTACCCGGATTGATCAACTTGGACTTCGCCGATGTGAACACCATCATGCGCGAGTCGGGTACGGCCTTGATGGGTATCGGCGTCGCCTCTGGGGAGAACCGGGCGGTGGAGGCGGCGAAGATGGCCATCGCCAGCCCCTTGCTGGAGACCTCTATTCAGGGAGCCCATGGCCTGCTCTTTAACATCACCGGCGGTAAGAATATGACTCTCCAGGAGGTCAATGAGGCCGCCAACCTGATCGCTGAGGTGGCTGACGCCGAGGCCAACATCATCTTCGGCTCGGTCATCGATGAGTCCTTGGACGATATGATTAAAATCACCGTGATCGCCACGGGTTTCGACGGACAATATAAAAAAGACATCAAAATGACCCCACGCTCCTCGACCGGCTCGAGTCAGGCGTCAGGTGCGGCGCAAAGCCAGGGATACAATAAGCCGGTCGGCGCCGCTTTCGATTTCACCGATCTGGACAAAGAGCTGGAGGTCCCTTCCTTCCTCCGCAAGAAATAGCCGTTGCGTTGCCCGTCTTGTACTGCCAGCCATGATCGAGTCGTCGATTCCCGGCTGACTCGGGAAGGAGCGATTCGCCGCCGGCGGGAGTGCCTGGCCTGCCGTCGCCGCTTTACCACCTACGAGCGACTTGAGGAAACCGCTCTCTGGGTGCGTAAGAAGGATGGGCGGAGGGAACGCTTTCAACGAGGCAAGATCATCGCCGGTTTGCAGCGGGCTTGTGAGAAAAGGCCGGTCTCCCTGGAAGCCTTGGAGGGGGTGGCCGATGAGGTGGAGAAGGAGCTGCGAAATCGAACGGAGATGGAGGTTTCCTCAGAGGAGATCGGGGAACGGGTGATCGTCGCCCTGAAGTCTCTGGACGAGATTGCCTATGTGCGTTTTGCCTCGGTGTACCGTCAATTTCAGGATGTTGGCTCCTTCCTCAACGAACTTAAAAAGATCGTAAAGAGCAGTGAGCACAAGACTCGTCGCTGATGTCACGTTTTCTCCCGATCCTCTTCGCCATCCTTTTAGCCGGGTTATTAATCTACCTCCTCTACCCCAAGCCGCAGTTGGAGTGGATCGTGGTCGAGCAGCGGGATCTGGAGCTCTCCCTCGTCATCCCTTATCGCTTGGATCTGACAGCCGCGCCAGTCCGGGCATCTCAGTCGGGGGTTTTCACCCCCTTCCTCGAGGCAGGTGAGAAAGTGGAAGCCGGACGCGCCGTGGGAATCCTTCGCGGCAGCAGCGAAGTGACCCTGTTGGCGCCGCAAGCCGGCATTGTCGCCTTCCCCGGGGAACGGGCCGGCCTGGCGGTAAGCGAGGGGGAGCCCCTCTTTGTAGTCCTTCCCAGCGCCGGCGCCTTAGAATGCCGGCTCACCACCGAGCAGGCCCGTGCCTTGGAAAAACAAACCTCGTTGGAGGTAGAGTTCCCTTTCTCCCACCAGCGTGTCTGGATTGAGCCGACCCGGCTGATGGAGGAAGGAGACGGGTGGCGCCTCTGGGCCACCAGCATCGATTTCCTGGCTGAGCTGGTTCGACGCCCTGAGGGTCAATTACGAGTCTATTACGGCCTGCTCCCAAAAGCTGTCGTGATCCCCGTCACGGCCCTACGAACCCAAGGCGGGGAGTTGGGGGTTCTCTTGGAGCAGGAGGGGGCGCCGGTTTTCCAGGCGGTTCAAGTTCGCGCGGCTGTTGATGGCGTGGTCGCCGTGGAAGGGCTGCAGCCGCCCCAGCGGGTGATCGAGCGATGATCGAACGGATCGGGGAGAATCTATCGCGAGTGCGGCAGGAGATCCAGAAGGCTTGCGGGCGGTCCGGTCGCTCGCCCGGGGAGATCACCTTGCTGGCCGTCAGCAAGGGGTTTCCGGCCGAGGTCTTGACCGAAGCGGCGACCCACGGACAAAGGCTCTTCGGGGAGAACTACCTGAAGGAGGGGGCGGAGAAGATGCTGCAGTTGGCCGGCCTCGAGCTGTCCTGGCACTTCCTCGGTCACCTGCAACGAAATAAGGCTCGCAAGGTTGCTTCTCTTTTTCAACTGATTCACTCGGTCGACTCCCTCGAATTGGGCTGGTTCCTCTCCGAGGAGGGGCAACGGAGGGAGCGCCCGGTACCCTGTTTGTTGGAAGTGAATCTGGGTCGCGAGCTAAGCAAGACTGGTTTCCTGCCCGAGCAACTACTTCGAGCCCAATCCCTCTTCAGCGTTCCGGGTCTGGAGGTCCGCGGGCTGATGGCCATCCCCCCGGCGGGAGCAATGGAGGCTACCCGGCAGCATTTCCAAACACTGCGGGGTTTGCGTGAAGATCTAAGCGAGCGCTTGGGGCGCCCTCTACCCGATCTCTCGATGGGGATGAGCGACGATTACCCGATCGCTGTAGAGGAAGGAGCCACCCTGGTACGGGTCGGAAGGGCCATCTTTGGACCGAGGAGGAGACGATGAGCTGGTTGAAACAGATCCTGGGATTGGAGGAGCGAAAGGAGAAGGAATGGGAGGAAGAGGGCATCGCTGAGTTGCCGCCTCCTCGTTCAACGGTGTCCAAGCCGGGGCTCTCCATCGTCCTGGCCGAACCGCAGAGCTTTGAGGACGGGAAGAGGATTGCCGATGACCTGAAGGCGTTGAAGCCGGTTGTGGTAAACTTGGAACATCTCGATCACGATGGAGCGCGGCGGTGCATCGATTTCCTCAGCGGTACGATCTATGCCTTGAGCGGGTCGGTGGAGAAGATTGCCGAATCCGTCTTTCTCTTTGCGCCCGCTACCGTCGGCGTGGAAGAGGGGCGTAAGAAGAGCTGGGAGGGGTCTAAGGCGGATTCCTTCGACGCTTTCTTGTCCGGAAACTAGCAGAGCGAGATCGAAAAAAAAGCCACGAGCGAACAACTATCGAACGAATCATTGTGAAGCACAATCTATTCAGTGAAGGGAAGGCTGAGCAGGGATCCCTGGTTGCACTGGCGCAAGAAGGCGATCGGCAAGCTTTCGTGCGGCTCTTTCAGGCAGTCCAGCAAAGTCTATACCGAGCCGCTTGTGTCATCCTGCAGAATGACCAGGATGCCTATGATGCGACGCAGGAAGCAGCGCTGAAGGCTTTTCGATTCCTTCGGAGCCTACGACAACCGCAGTTCTTTAAGACATGGATCACGCGGATTCTGATCAACGAGTGCCGCGGGATCCTGCGAGAGAAGAGGAAGATGTCCTACTACCCGGACATGAACAACTGGCATATCAACCTCCGCGAGGCAGCGGGGGCGGAGATCAACGTACTGGAGGCGGTCAACCGGTTGAGCTTTAACTACCGCACCGTCGTCGTCCTGCGCTACCTTGACGGCTACAGCCAGAAAGAGATCGCTCGCATCCTGGGTTGCCCGATCGGTACGGTCAAATCGCGGATCAACCTGGCTTTGCGAAAGCTGAAAAAAGGCCTGGAGGTGCAGGATTTCCCGGAACCACAGAGTGAAGAGGGTCACCATGCTTTGTAGGACAGCCCGCCCGATTCTGGAGTCGTATCTGGCCGGAGAGGCGCCCAGCCTTCATGCAGTTACTTTGCAGAGACATCTGGACGCTTGCCCGGCTTGTCGAAAAGAGATGGAGGTCACGCGGCGGCTGGTAACGGAGTTGCGCTCTTCCTTCCAGGTTGAGATGCCGCCTCGTTCTCTCCCGTTTCCTAATCTTGCCAGTCAACCCCAGCGACTGCTTTGGCTTCCCAAAGCGGCCTCCATCACCATCTTGAGCATCCTTCTGGTAGGCTTGATGTTCGCCCCCAGCATCCACCCGTATGGATATGAAACACCCGCAGCCTCATTCCAGACTTTACCGACCCCGGCACAACAGAGTCAGCCCAGCGAGGCGACCGAAATGATCAATCATCATGGAACCGATTGGCGAATCAGCATCAATTAATCCCTTAGGAGGTGATCGATAGAGAGATCAGGTAGGGAACCACACACACAGTTAGTTTCCCAACGACAAGGAGGAGTCAAAAAAGAATGAAAAAGTTCGTATTGATAGCGATTACGGTTGTCATGGCGCTGACGCTAGCCTACATGCCGTCAGTGTCCGCGGCTCAGTTGTCCGACATTGCCGGCACCCAGTTCGAGAAACAGATTGCCAGCCTGGTGGACGCCGGTGTCATAGCCGGGTTCCCGGATGGCACCTTCAAGCCCGACCAGGAAGTGACCCGCGCCCAGTTCGCCAAGTTGGTGGCGGTGGCGATGAACCTGAACACCACCGGCTTCACCACTTCCACCTTCAGCGATGTGGCCCCCGACCACTGGGCCCTCGGCTACATCGAGGCCGTCGCCGCCAAAGGCTGGATTAAAGGATACCCGGATGGCACCTTCGGCCCGGAGAAGAACATCACCCGCGAGGAGATGGCGAGCTTGATGGTCCGTGTTCTGGGACGCGAGGAGCAGGCCAAGAAGTACACCGAAGCCTTCGTCATGGCCAATGACTGCGCAAAGGTCTCGGAATGGTCTTTCGGCGCCGTGACCATGGCCTACCACACCGACGTGCAGGTTCTGACCCTGCACCCCGGCCAGATCATCGACCCCCAGACCGCAGCCACCCGCGGCGAGACGGCCAACGCCGTCTACTTCGGGATGAAGCCCCCGACACAGGGCGGCAGCCTGACCATCGGCATGACCCAGGAACCCTCCAAGATGTACCCCTACCAGAACAACATGGCCGCCAAGAGCCAGATCCTGAACTGCGTCCTGGACGGTTGGATCAACGTCGTCCCGGAAGGGAAAGACATCGAGCAGAAGGGCATCTATGTACCGGTCTTCGCCCAGGAAGTCCCCTCCCTGGAGAACGGCCTGGTCAAGTTGAACGACGACGGCACGATGGAAGTTACCTGGCACCTGCGCAAGACCCCCATCTACTGGTCGGACGGCACCCAGGTCACCCTGGATGACGCCATCTTCGGCCATAACGTGCTAATCAACACGGCCATCCCGGCCGACTCCCGCGACCCCGAGGATTCCGTCACGACGATCGAGAAGGTCGACGCCAACACCCTGCGCGTGGTCTACAGTTCCGAGAAGTCCGCCGCTGTATACGGCCCCGCCTTCGGCCTAGCCAAGCACAAATATGAAGAGCTGGTCAACACCAACCCGGACGGCTTCTTCCGTTCCGACGTCAACACCTACCCGCTGGGTCACGGCGGTTATGTCATCTCCTCCTGGACGGTG
>CAYXFH010000142.1:0-4494 GCA_964464245.1 uncultured bacterium | reverse complement strand
CCGGTATACCAGGGAATCCAACTGATCAGGATCGTCAGGGCCAGGAAAACGATCAACGAGTGCCGCCTCAGCAAAGCAGGGATTGAAGATTTCATGATGGTTTCCTCCTCGGATAAGCCATAGATCGAATCAAACCAATTGGCAAAAGATGCGGAGTTCCTGTTTTCTACTCAAATAACATGCCTAAGGATTTCTTGTCGAAGACGTGTTAATTCCTTTGTATCCAATTGCTTGCTGCCTGTCCAGCGGTTTTTCGTGGCATCTGCTGCGGATCGGCATCACACAATCTCCATGAATGGGCTCAAGGCCCGACTATCAGACTGCAAAGACCCGCCGGTCCGCAGGTGAGGACTAAGGTATCGGTTATCGTCGTCTTGACGTCTCAATGCCCCAAAAGCTCCTGGACGGTTCGAATGTTATCGCCGCCTTCGACCAAATGGGCGGCGAAGGAATGGCGAAAAGTGCGATAAGTCCTGCGGGCTACCACCCGGATCCTCCACCCAGTCCACCTGACGCGAAGCGTCTATGCATTGATCGATCGACTCTATAATGCCTACTAAGAGAAGGCTTTCCGGCCGTCCCAGCAGATCCAACCCTTCAAGACGCAGGCACATTGTTTGGTGACATCCCACTGCAATGCTCGTGAACTGGCACCTTCGCTTCACTCGAGGGCAGGCCTTGATGAGGGGAAAGTTCCTCGGTTCGATTGTCTGGTTAAATGATTTGACACGCCGCACACTCTCATAGTTTTCGTCTCGAGTTCGGTTCCTGTGGCGCTGAACGGTCGGCGATCAGCGGCCAGCGAAGCCAGTCCGCTGCGTCGCCTTGTTCAGCGCGACCGCCTTCGATCTTGTCAATGGCCTCATGAGCGAGTTTAGCCAACCCTGCCGGGTACGGCCAAACGGACCCGATTCCGCAACCGAAGAGTCGAAGCCCGCGAACCGCCGTAAACTGTCGATGGCTCGAACCTCTCGGAACTCTCCAAGTTGCCACACCACTCCTCGTCGGCGTACACACCAATAGGGTACTCAGACGCCGGCTGTTGCTCCTGAGCATCGAGTAAGAAAAGCAGGTGTTGGCGAATCTCTTCGGTGTCCGGGGAGGGCTGCCAAACCTGCCTCGCTCTGGACGAGTCTCCCGTGAACACCGATCCAATTGAAATGCGATCCCATTCGGGACGGCGCTGCGGTGGTAACCGCAGTATATGTAGAACGGGTTTTCAATGGGCAGTAGAGCAGATCGCGTAAAACGCTGGTTCGGGGTCGCTCGCATGCGCGTAGCCTGCCTCACCCTTGTTCTTTCCATTGAACCCACATTTTCACGGCAATCTGAACCACCATTCGGCATTGGTCGTCCTCCGCTCTTTCCACTTAAAGACCAAGCTCACCGGTAGCGATGGAGAGCAGCGATGCTGCCAGTTGCCGGGCAATGGTGTGCATATCAACCCCCGCCGTCCCATGCCGAGAATGGCGGTGACAAGCTCCTCATCAGTCAGGGCGGAAGCACCCTTCTCTCGCAGCTTTTCGCGCGGGTGGCTATGTTCCGGCATGTCCTTGATGGTCTTCATGTTTAGTCAGCCTCGCCTCTATCTGGACATAATGTCCGGATTCATGTCCGGGTAGTCCCGGACAGTACCCAGAAACTTTGGAATCCGGGTAGTAACTGGCTCGATAGGCATGCCCGCCACTATAGCAACTCGTTGTCCTGCCAAAATGGCGCAATTCTTGGCGAGATATTCATTTCAAGGCAGCTATCCCGTAAATCGCGACACTTTGCCGGGGTTATTGTCGCGATTTCCATGTACATGATGGGCACAGGCCCATCTCGCGACAAAGAGTCGCGAGAAATGTCGCGAGACGCCAAAAAGTGCCATTTCAAGTTGGAACTCGCGACATTCCGTCGTGAGACGTGCCGCGCTCACGGGCGTTGTACTTCATAAGACGTGGATGTGCTTGCCCCGACCTTCCGTAAGAGCCCCAACTCCATAAATCTCTTGAGGTGACGCTGTGCCTTGCGTATGACTATTCCCATGTGCTCCTGGTATTGCGCCCTGGTGCAGGTTATCTTTGTAGCAAGGAACTCCCAACCTCGTTTCTCGTCCTGATTCAGAGAATCGAGAACATGTTCCGGTAACTCACGCAATGCGCCCTGAGCCGAGAGATACAGCGTGAGAACAAGATAGGGAGCATCCCAGGTATACCTTGGTAATGGTAAGCCGAGTTTCTTTGCCCGGTCGCGAAGAGATCTGATGCCAAACCCCTGCTCCTCGGCCATTCCCATCCGCGCAAAGACGAAATGCAATCCGGGATTCCTGCTCAACATCGGAGCGGTAAAGGACTGAAGCTGCTCAAGGGTGATCGGAGGAGGAGGCTTGCCGGGACTCTTCACCGTGACCGTATCTTCTGTCACTACGATTTGGCACTTACCCCCTTCGATATCGTAGTCGCGGTGAATAAGCGCATTGACCACGCCTTCGCGCACCATCTCGAACGGCAAAGCCGGACGTTCTTCCCGACGCATCTTGCTGCGGTCGAAGACATTTGGAAGTTTGTCCCTTAGCCATCTTTCCAGCAGGTCTGGAATCATAACCGCGGGTTCGTCAAACTCTTTACGTTCCTGTTCTCCGTTTGGGTAGAGCATTGATGCGAGGAGTCCCGCTTGGCGCATGGCTCTCCGTGGTTCCCTCCCAAAAAGCAGGATGCCGAAGCCCGTCGGGATCAGGCGTTCATCATCCTCCTTCAACAATCCTTGTTGCAAGAGACGCCGATTAAACTCTACGGAGCCTATGGCATCGGCAACCCCGGCCTGTTCACGGTAGAGAGCCAAAGCCTCATCCGAGAAATCCGCTAGAACAGCTTTCCTTTTACCCATTTCAGTCTCAGGAACTGGTGCAGGGAGTCGCTGAAAAAGCAACCTTTCTCCCTTTCTGTCTCCTGGCTCGCTGCCTTGCTGCCACCAGCTCCACTGTTTGGAGAGGTGTCGCCTCATATCTCCTGACTACCAGTGTCTGGAGAAAGCATCCTTCTCGAAAAACCCGGCTTCTCACCCCGATTATCCACAGATTATTCCAAAAGATGCTAACCATCACGCCAGGGCGCTGAATTGGCACAAGTTGCTGAAGATTGGCGGCGCCAGTGGAGCTACTTGGAAATGACTGACAAGGGGGTACCCAGCAGAATTGCCTGCACGCCACGACTATCCGCAGAAAAAGGAAGAAACGCTAAATCTAAAGACCTGACCCCATTTGATCCGTTGACTTGTTTTCGCCATCTACCGTAAAATAGGCGCAAGGAAACGCCATGCTGACCATGCTAGAGTTGGACGAAATCAAGCACTACGTCTTACGCGAACTGCCCCATGTACTGGAACAAGATCGGCAGTTTATCTTGTTCGTTGAAGGGATCATCAGCGAAAAGATACCACGCTGCGATGAATTTAGGCGCTTGTCGGATGAGCTAACTGCAACACGCCAAGAGCAGCGCCAGAGCTTTCAGAAAGTGGATGATCGCTTCGACAAAGTTGACCAACGCCTTGGGGGGATTGACCAGCACCTTGGGGGGATTGACCAGCACCTTGAGGGGATTGACCATCGCTTCGAGGGGGTTGACCAGCGCTTCGACAAAGTTGACCAGCGTTTTGACAAAGTTGACCAGCGTTTTGACAAAGCTGACCAGCGTTTTGACAAAGTTGACCAGTGCTTCGAGGGGGTTGACCAGCGCCTTGAGGGGCTCACCCAGGAGATGCGCGACCAGGGCGCCAAGCTCACCCAGGAGATGCGCAATCTGCGGGACTGGGTGGAGTTGATTGCCGGGCGCTTGCAAACCCGCGTCGGGCGAAACCTGGAAGACATTGTAGCAGGCGCATTGCGGTTGGGTCTAAGCCGCCCGGACATTGATCCGATAAATGTCAGGTTGCGCCAAAAGATCAGCGACCCGACCGGACTGGTTTACAAACCGGGCAAACAGAAAGAAGTGGACCTAATCGCTCAAGATGGCGAGTTACTGGTGTTTGAAGTGAAAAGCGCACCGGATGTGGACGATGTAGATGAGTTTGCCGACAAGGTGGAGCTGGTGCGATTGCAGAATCCGGATAGGTTGGTCATCGGCGTCTTTGTGGCCGTCGGGGCTGACGCTGATGTACGCCAGTTCTGCACTCGACGCGGTGTGCAGTTGATCCCATGAATTGACTCTACCCCTTGAGCGCAGCCATCTTTCTGGATCGGGACGGTGCGCTCATGTTCGGCGACACGAAACTGTCGGCCTGTTTTCGCCATCTGCTGTAAAATAGGCGCAAGGAGGAACCATGTTGACTACAGAAGAGTTGGACGAAATCAAGCGCAAAATCTTGCGCGAACTGCCTCGCATACTGGAGCAAGACCCGCAATTTGCCTTGGTGATTAAAGGGATGATCAGAGAAAAGTTCCCACGCCGCGATGAATTTGCACGCTTGTCGGATGAGCCAACTGGAAAATAAGGGGACAGATTTATTTTCCTA
>CAYXFH010000141.1:0-5996 GCA_964464245.1 uncultured bacterium | reverse complement strand
ATGCATTCACACGAAGGCGAATCCGGTTGACCAGCGGGATTTCCATAAAGAGGTTCTTTCTCAAATTGAGTGGGTAAGGCAGTTTGAAGGTAACAAGGTTCCTGGGATCATCAAGGCTGACGACAACAAGTCAACTTGCGGCAGCTCGACAGCCCCCGGCGACATGACAGCCCCCGGCGACATGACAGCCCCCGGCGACATGACAGCCCCCGGCAGGGCGTCCTGGAGAATAAGGCGTCACTTTGTTGAGACAGCCCGTGCCTGGGCGGGTTTGAAACCCGCCCCTACGAAAACCACTCTGGCGTAAACCATATCCCTGGAAGCGCAACACCCAAGAATGCCGCACTGGGGCGCCGCGGTCCCAGGTTCGACAAGACTTCTATAGACCATCATCGCCATCATTGCAGGATAGCTGGACAGTACACCCTGCCGGGGGAGATAAAGTTGGATTACCCACTTGAAATGAAAAGGAACCAGTAATTGTCATCGAGACCAAGGTCAATTTTCATTGAGCCCGATGGGCCCTAAGAGGAAAGTTTTTCATAGGAGCCGGACTAAACATGCTGCCGCAGGTTGGTAGGATGCCCACTTGAAATGATAAGAAACCGTAAAAATGCAAGCAGTGAGGATCGAAGGGCGAGAAACGAGGGTAACTTCCTCGGCCTGGCGATGGCTACCCAGAGGTTCTAAGCCTCAGTCACCGGATTGATGAGTCCTTCCGATGTCCCATAGGCAGTCTTGACCAAGGCGCAAAAAGGTCGCTTTCAACTGCCCGATATCCAAAGGGATCAGCATTTCCACGGGCCAGCGGTCCAACTCATCAGGGAATTCCTGCACTTTGGCGCAGGCCATAGAAAACCAATAACGGTCGAACCCCGGATCTTTCCGCTGTGCCATGGCAAAAAAAGCCTCCAGATTCGCATCCTTCAACAGGAGGAAGAGGTCGACCGCATCGCGCGCCTCCATCCGTCCTGTGAAAGCCAGCAGTTTGTCTGTTGCCAAGTCGGCGAAGCTGGCGATCTGGATTCCGTACTCCGAGTTATCTGGCGGGTTCAAATGGAAAGGAGAATCCAAGGCAAACTGTACCTTGGTCGATTCGTCATCTTCGATGCAGGATAATTCAACGAAAGTAGTGAACTGTCTTACAACTTGGACAGCAATATTTGAACCCCTCAGCGCTCCGACCGCCTGCCTGGAAAACGGTTGAACCAAACCCTCTTCTCCGGTGAAGATATCAAGGTCGAAAGACTTGCGGTGTCCCAGGTAGAACTCGGCCAATGCTGTTCCCCCCGTTAGATAGAACTGAATCGAGTCTGGAACCTGGCTTAGACAAGCCAAGATCCGTCTCTGCAGAGGAGAGAGGAGTCCCTTACCGGTCACTGGCAAAGTAGGTTTCCCAAAGCAAGCGGATGTGGGCCGGCAGCGTCAGCTCGGGGAGGCAGCGGCGAATCTCCTGCCAATCCAATCGCGCGACATCCTCCTCCTTGCCATGAATGAGCGCCTGCTGGATGTACCATTTCCGCTGCCAGGGATCGGACAAGTCGATTTCCCGCTTGGACCAGACCAGATAGGGTTTGGGTTTCATCGTCCGTCACATCCTCACTGTGGAGGATCTGGGTTGCCCGGGAAAGAAACAGGCGTGAGGCGAATGGCGGCCGAACCCTGACGACCGTAGGTCTCCACCAGTTGACGCATCCTGGCTGCCAAAAGCGGGGTCAGGCTTCCCGCGCGGTAGCGCCAAGCCCAGTTCCCCTGGCCGGTCCCGGGCATGTTCATGCGCGCCTCGGAACCAAGGCTGAGAAGATCCTGGAGAGGGACCACAGCCAAGCGCGCCACCGACTGGTAAGCCAGCCGGATCAGATCCCAGTGGATCTCCCCGCCGAGGGAGGGAATGTAGCGCTGGGCGAAAGTCAGCTCCGCGGGCGGGGCTTTTTGGAAATAGCCCACTGTGGTGTCATTGTCGTGGGCGCCGGTGTAGACCACCGCATTCTTCTCGTAGTGGTGCGGAAGGAAGCCGTTGCTGGCATCATCAGCAAAGGCGAACTGCAGGATCTTCATCCCCGGCAAGGCGAAACGGTCACGCAGCTCATTGACCTCGGGGGTGATGAAGCCGAGATCTTCGGCCACCAGGGGCAGTTCACCCAACGCTTCCTGCAGCGCTTGGAAGAAGGAGGCGCCGGGGCCCTTGCGCCATTCCCCCACTTCCGCGGTGGGGTTGCCGGCCGACACCGCCCAGAAGGCCTCAAACCCGCGGAAATGGTCCAGGCGGATCAGATCGACGGTGCGCAGGGTGGCGCGGATTCGCGCCACCCACCAGGCGTAGCCGTCCTCGGCCATCTTCTCCCAACAAAAAAGGGGGTTCCCCCACAGTTGCCCGGTGGGGCAGAAGTAATCGGGGGGGACGCCGGCCACGCTCTTCGCCCGGTATCGCCCATCCAGGTCGAAGAGGCGGGGATGCACCCAGACGTCGGCCGAGTCCTCGGCCACGAAGATGGGCAAGTCCCCCAGCAGGGTGATCCCCCTGACCCGCGCCTGTTCGCGCAAGGCGCCCCATTGGCGGAAGAACTGGAACTGCTGGTACTCTTGGGCGTAGACGGCCTCGGCCAGTTTCGCGCGCCAGGCATCCAGCGCATCAGGGCGCCGTTCCACCAACTCCGGTTCCCACTCGAACCAGGGCGCCCCGCCATGGGCCTCTTTCAAGGCGCGAAACAGCGCGTAGTCGGCCAGCCAGGAGCATTCCTCCCGTCGGAAGCACTGCAAGGCTTCTTGCAACTCCGATCCGGCGTTCACCATAAAGTGGTGGGCGGCGCGAGCCAGGAGCTCGGTCTTCCAGGGGATCAGGCGCTCGAACTGTACCCGGTCGGGGGAGAAATCGGGGATCGGCTCTTTCGCCAACGGGAATCCCTGTTCGCGGGATAAGGTCTCCAAGTCAATCAGCAGCGGGTTGCCGGCAAAAGCTGAATAGGCGGCGTAGGGGGAATCGCCATAGCCGGTGGGATTCAGGGGTAAGATCTCCCATACCGACTGACCCGCCTCCTGGAGGAAATCGAGGACGCTCAGCGCTTCAGCGCCGAGTGTGCCGATCCCATGGGGACCGGGAAGAGAGGTGGGGTGCAGCAACACCCCTGCTTGGCGATCCGTCAGCATGGCTCTCCTGGGGGAGTTATTTCCGGTCACTCCTTTTCCGCTTCGCGCTCGGCGTTGGCTCCCTCGATGATGCCCTCGGCGATCTGACTCGGCACTTCTTCGTAGCTGGAGAACTCCATTTTGTAGTAACCGCGTCCTTGGGTGATCGAAGTCAAGTCGTTGGCGTAGGTCAGCATCTCAGCCATCGGCACTAGGGCTTTGATGACCTGGGTGTGGCCGGTGGAGTCCATCCCCAAGATACGGCCGCGTTTGGAGTTCAGGTCGGAGATAATTTCACCCATATAGGCTTCGCCGACAAGCACTTCCACCTGCATGATCGGCTCCAAGAGGACCGGTTTGGCCTCGATGATGCCCTTCTTGTAAGCCAGGGAAGCGGCGATCTTGAAGGCCATCTCTGAAGAGTCCACCGGGTGAAAGGATCCGTCATAGACGGCTGCTTTGAAGTCCACCATTGGGAAGCCGGCTAGAAGTCCGCGGGCCAACGCTTCGCGCAAGCCCTTCTCTACTGCCGGAATGTACTGCTTGGGGATCGATCCACCTACCGTGCGGTTCTCGAACTCGAAACCCTTTCCCCGCTCCAGGGGAGAGAACTCGATGTAGCAGTGGCCGAACTGGCCGTGCCCGCCGGTCTGCTTCTTGTGTTTACCCTCGGCGTTGACTTTGACGCGGATGGTTTCGCGGTAAGGGACTCGCGGTTCTTGCATCTCCACATCTACGGCGAACTTTCGCTTCATTCGCTCCAACGTCGCTTCCAAGTGCGCTTGACCTAGCCCCGAGAGGATGGTCTGGCCGATTTCGGCGTCACGCCGGACGGCCAGGGTGGGATCTTCCTCCATCATCCGGGCCAGTGCGGAGGAGATCTTGTCCTCGTCGCCTTTCGACTTGGGCAGGAGAGCTACCGAGATGACCGGCTTGGGGAATACCGTGGGAACCAATAGGATCGGATGTTCCCTGTCGGTGAGGGTATCGCCGGTCTTGGTCTCGGAAAGCTTGGAGACCGCGCCGAGGTCGCCGGTGATGATCTCAGTCGCGTTTTCTTGACCCTTTCCCCGTTGGAAGAAAGGTGTGGCCACTTTTTCTTCCATCTCCTTATTAGCGTTCCAAACGCGGGAGTCGGGGCGCAAGGCGCCGGAGTAGACGCGCAGTAGGCTGATCTTGCCGACATAGGGGTCGGTCATCGTCTTCCAGATGAAGGCGGAGAAGGGCTGATTCATCAAGGGCAGGCGGCTGGCCGGTTCCCCGTTCTTGGGATTGCTTCCCAGGACAGGGCCCACCTCCGCCGGGTTGGGGAAGAAGTCCACCAGGAAATCGAGCAGGGGAACGCAGCCCACGTTGTGTACGGCCGCGGTGATCAGCACCGGGAAGACTTTGCCGGCCTTGATCGCCGCGCCCAGTCCGCGTTGCGCTTCTTCGGGAGTTAGCTCACCCTCTTCCAGGTACTTCTCCAACAATGCGTCTTCACCTTCGGTGGCCGCCTCCATCAGGCGTTCGCGGTAGGCGGCCGCTTCTTCGGCCATCTCGGCCGGGATCTCGCCTTCCTCCACCTTGCCGGAGCCATCTTGAAAGAGCAGGGCTTTCATGCGGAGCAGGTCGACGACACCCTTGAAGCCTGCCTCTTTGCCGATGGGCAGTTGCATTGGCGTCACCGACTTACCGAAATTCTCCTCTAACTGTTGAAGAGTCCCGGCGAAGACGGCATTCTCCTTGTCCAACTTGGTGACCAGGAAGGCGCGGGGGATTCCCCTCTCCTCCAGCGCCCGCCAGTAGAGCTCGGTGCCCACTTCCACCCCGGCGATGCTGGATACCAAAAGCAAGGCTGCGTCGGCAACGCGGATGGCGCTCTTGACCTCGCCCATAAAATCGAGGAAGCCGGGAGTATCCAACAGGTTCAGCTTGCGCTCGCGCCAATAAAGGTACAAGGGGGTGGCAGCGATCGAGGAATGCCGGCGCACCTCTTCCGGGTCGGAGTCGGAGAGGGTATTGCCATCCTCCACGCGACCGAGCCGCGAGGTCACGCCTGTCAGAAAAAGCAGGCTTTCCACCAAACTGGTCTTGCCGGCGCCCATGTGGGAGAGAACGGCCACATTGCGAATGTCCTGGGTTGTCAGCGCTTTCATTCTGGATCCTCCATCCGGTTGTATGGCTTATAAGGTCTGAGGCATTGCCCTTCCGCCCCGCCCTTGGCTGTATTTTTCCTATTTCTGCAGGCTACGCCCGCAGGATCTTCTCCTTGCAGTTGGGGGAAGCAAAAAGGCGCCGCCCCCGGGATGCGCAAAATAGCGATACATTTTAACATGGCCCTTGCCACTGTGCTATTTCTCCACCCAGATGGGGGAGGACCAGGCTCGTTCCGGCGCCATCACTGTCTTGGTCGGGTCATTCTGGTCAACGCGAGGGGTGTCCTCCTGCCAGACCTTGACCCGGTAGGCGGCGGATCCAGTGGGGGTGTCGCTCCATTCGAAGCCGGCGACATCCTCATGCAACACCAGTCCATTCTTCAGCAGTTGGATCTTGGCTACCGGGGCGGTGTCCCCTGTTGCCTGCACCTTGAAGAGAATGGGGGTCTGGCCTGCGCCCACTGTCAGGGTTCCGCCCATCGGCACGCTCTGCCCCTGGGCGGAGGCAGTGAAGCGCAGCTCGATGCGAGGCCCCGAGGTGGCGTAGGTGCGCTTGGCCTGAATTGCTTCCCAGATTGCCTGGCGGGTCTTCTCGCCGGTCAGTACAGCCAAAATGCCTCCCGTGTAGGGCCCCTGGATCGAGACTACATTATCGGCGATCTCGGCCACTGCGCCGGGATGGGAGAGGTGGTTGTCGGTGGAGGCGACGATGCCCAACTTGTAGCCGGGATT
>CAYXFH010000140.1:0-11747 GCA_964464245.1 uncultured bacterium | reverse complement strand
ATCATTGCTGAGGCCGTTCGAAGTCTTTGCAGGAAAAATGCCGCAGCAAGCCAACCCGAGCCCGCTTCATGAGGGCTATGTGACCTTCCAGGCTGCCGCAGGCCGACTTGTGGTTGTTTGGATATTCCTATTGGGGGCCAGCCGGTAAGGATGGAGTCGCTGCGAGCGCTCTATCGCATCGGGCATGGACCCTCCTCCAGCCACACCATGGCGCCGCGCCGGGCGGCGGAAATCTTCAAAGACCGATTTCCTCAGGCGCATTCTTTCAGCGTAACCCTCTACGGAAGCCTGGCGGCCACCGGCCAGGGCCATCTTACCGATCAAGTCATTATCGATGCATTCGGGGAGATCCCAACCCAGATCCAGTGGCGCTCCCGTGAGGTTTAGCAATCAGCCTTCAGCAGCATGTCTATTTCGATCAAGTAGTAGAGACGATGGAGCAGACTGGCCACGATCTGCAGTGCGGCTACCGGGAGACTGCCAGGGGTGGGTTGGCGAAAAGCTGGATTGCCTTCCGCCAGGTTCCGCTCGCTCCGGAAAAAAGCAAAAAAGGAGCCCCCGGAGCTCCCCATGACGGAAACGAGGAACTATGAAATCAGCTCGCGGCAGCGAAGAAATCAGCTCGCGGCAGCGCGGTAGTTAATACAAATAGATGAGGAGGCATGATGTACAAGCTGGCATTGATCGGTTTTGGCGTGGTGGGGCAGGGTTTTGCTGAACTGCTTCGCGACAAGGAAAGCGCCCTGCGTGAAGCGTACGGGCTCGAGTTCAAAGTGGTGGCAGTCTGTGATGCGCAACGGGGCAGCGTCCTTAACCCGGAGGGTTTGGACTTGAGGGAGCTGCTGGCTTGGGCGGGAGAAGGGAAAAGTCTGAACCAGTTCCCCGGAGAGAAGCATGGTCTCGGCGCCCTCGAAACGATCGAAATGGCCGGAGCGGAGATCCTCTTCGAGGCTACTTGGACCGATATCAAAACAGGAGAGCCCGGCACTTCACACATTCGCAAGGCGCTCTCTCAAGGGATGCACGTGGTAACAACCAACAAGGGGCCAATGGCTCTTTTCGCCAAAGAATTATTGCAGGATGCAGAAAACCGCGGGCTCCTTTTGCGCTTCGAAGGGACTGTCATGAGTGGTACGCCGGTACTCAATCTGATCCGCTACTCCTTGGCCGGATGTTACATCGAGGAGGTGCAAGGGATCCTCAATGGCACTACCAACTATATCTTGACTCAGATGGCGGAAGGGGGCTCATACGAGGACGCTTTGAAAGCAGCGCAGCAACTTGGCTATGCCGAGGCTGTCCCCGATGCGGACGTGCTTGGGTGGGATGCTTTGGCCAAAGTCTGCATTCTGGCCAACACCGTCTTCGGCGCCGCGATCCGTCCTGACCCGACTGCTCTTCCCTGCGTTGGGATCACCGGGATTAGCGTGGAAGATGTAACCCGCGCCAAAAAGGCGGGAAAGGTCTACAAATTGATTGGCCGCGTCTGGCGAGAGGGGAACGAAGTGCGCGTTTCCGTCGGCCCCCAGGAACTGGACAAGGAAGATCCCCTGGCCGGTGTCAACGGCGCCCAGAACGCCCTCAAGATTTCCACCGATGCATTGGGCGAAGTGACCATTCGTGGTTTCGGTGCGGGTAAGATCCCGACCGGCTATTCCATGCTGGTGGATTTCCTGGATATCCACCACAGACGACCTGCGGCAGTCTGATAACTCGCCGATGCGCTGCTTCAAAAAAAATAAGGAGGCAACATGAAGACGAGTTTCAACCGCTATCTGCAAATCGACCTGACCAACCGGGCTTTCCAGCACGGCCAACTGGAGGAAAATCGCCTCCGCCAATTCCTGGGAGGGAAAGGAGTGGGCCTCTCCTTGCTGGTGGAGCAGGACCGCTCCACGGATCCCTTCGACCCGGAGAATCCCCTCCTTTTTGTGACCGGACCGTTAACCGGTTCTTTGCTCCAAACCTCTGCCCGCTCGGCTGTGGTGACCCGATCTCCTCTAACCGGCAATTTTCTCGACTCGCACGCCGGCGGGCACTTCGGGCCTGCCTTGCGGCGAGCCGGCTGGGACTATGTCTCGATCCAAGGCGCTTCCGACCTTCCCGTCTACTTGCTCATCACCCCCGAGGGCGCCCAATTTCTGGATGCCACCGATCTGTGGGGGAAAGACGTCTTCGAAACCGAAGAGACTTTGCGAGCCCGCCATCCCGGAAGCAAAGTGGCTTCAATCGGCCCAGCCGGAGAGAACCGGGTGCGCTTTGCCTCTATCTGCACTGAGCGCTACCGTCAATTTGGACGAGGCGGGGCTGGTGCGGTGATGGGATCGAAACGGTTAAAGGCGGTGGTGGCGATCGGGACGGAAAGGGTTCCCTACGCTGATCCCGAGCGGTTCCGGGCGCTTTCCCAGGAATTGTTGGCTGAATTGCGTGAACACCCCAACGCCAAGCGCCGGCGCGACCTTGGGACAATGATGTGGGTCAGGATGGGCCAAGAGATCGGCTACTTCCTCCCCACTCACAACTACCGCGACGGGCAATTCACCGCATACGAAGGGATTACCGCCGAGACCTGCAGACGCGAGCTGAATTGGAAGAATGTCGGGTGCTACGGATGCAGCGTGATCCTTTGCTCGAAGCTGGCTCACTGGAACGGGCATGAGGTAGAGGGCCCGGAATATGAGACCGCTGCCTTCCTTGGATCGGGTTGCGAGATCGGGAACGCGAAAGAACTGGCCGAGGCCAACTGGTTGTGCGACCGGTATGGACTGGATTCCATCTCCACCGGCTTGGTCCTCTCCTACGTCATGGAGTGCGCTGAACGGGGTCTCTTAACTCCGGAATTGAATGAAAAGATACGTTTCGGCCACGCTGAGGGGCAGCAAGCCTTGATCGAGGACATCGCTTTTCGTCGCGGTTTTGGCGATCTCCTGGCAGAAGGGACGCGCCTGGCCTCGCGCGTGATCGGCCAGGGAAGTGAAGCATTCGCCATCCAATGCGGAGGGATGGAGATCTCCGGGGTAAACCTCCTGGGCTGCTATTCGATGGGACTGAACCTGGTTACTGCTGATTTTGCCAGCCACACCCGCTTTTGGAGCGCCACCGACGAGATGAACGGGAGCCTCACTTTAGATGTTCTGCCGGCTTACATCAAGGCCGGCCAGGATGAGATCAACGCGCGCAACTCGCTGATCATTTGCGATTTCCTTCCCTTTGGCTTTGACCGGCTGGCGCCTTTCATGGAAGCGGTCACCGGCTTCCCTACCGACGCCGAGACTTTGATGGAAGCGGGCGAGCGAATCCAAGCGCTTTCCCGTCTCTACAATTTGCGCACCGGGCGCAGCCACGCCGATGACACCTTGCCCGAGCGTTTCTTCAGCGAGACCAGCTTTGCCGGTTTGATGAAAGGCCGCGTCATCCCGCGAGCCTTTTTTGAGGAGCAAGTGCAAGCGCTGTTTCGGCTTCGTGGTTGGGATGCTGAAGGCCGTCCCCTTCCCGAAACCTTGCAGCGATTGGGCTTGCCCTTGAGCGAAGCGGAGGGAGCGCCTGCTTGATGAAAAGCCAAGGGTCAATCATGACGCCGGATTGGGTGAAGGAAGCGGTTTTCTATCAAATATTTCCCGATCGTTTCGCCAAGAGTGGCCGTCTGGTCAAACCGGTGGGGCTTGAGCCATGGGAATCCCCCCCCAGCGTAAAAGGCTTCAAGGGCGGAGACCTTCTCGGAGTGGCGGAGCGATTGGATTATCTTTGCGAGTTGGGAATCAATGCGCTGTACTTCAATCCGATCTTGCAATCCACAGCAAGCCACCGTTATCACACCTTCGACTACTATCAAGTTGACCCTTTGCTGGGCGGGAACGAAGCGCTCCAGACATTGCTCGATCAAGCCCACCGGCGTGGCATCAAGGTGATCCTGGATGGCGTCTTCAACCACACCGGCCGAGGCTTTTTCCCTTTCAATCATGTCTTAGAGAACGAAGCTGCCTCTCTTTACTGCGACTGGTTCACCATTCACGGGTTCCCCCTACGAGCCTTCGAAAACGACAAACCACCACAATATGCGTGCTGGTGGGGATTACGGGAGCTGCCTAAACTAAACACAGAAAACCCGGCGGTGCGACGGTATCTCTTCGATATAGCCGCCCATTGGCTACGCTTTGGAATCGATGGCTGGAGGCTGGATGTGCCCCTGGAGATAGGCACGAGTGGCTTCTGGGAAGAGTTCCATGATGTAGTAAAGGGGGTTAACCCCGAAGCCTACATCCTCGCCGAGATTTGGAACGATGCACCTGAGTGGCTTGAGGGCGACACTTTCGACGCGACCATGAACTACCGCTTCAATCGCGCGTGCCTCGGCTTTTTCGGGGCGACTGATTTGAACACAACACTACAGCCTGGCGGTTATACCCTGCGGACGATGGACGGGCCGGCTTTCACTCGTGAGTTGGAAGCGATGTTGGAGATCTATGACTGGGAGGTCAGCCAAGTCCAGTTCAACCTCCTTTCCTCGCACGACGAGCCTCGTTTCTTGGCCATGGTCGGGGGGAATCGCGACCGTCTGCGCTTGGCGACGCTCTTCCAGATGATGTACCCAGGCGCACCCTGCCTTTACTATGGTGATGAGGTGGGGATACAAGGGGGGTTGGTCTTCGGGATAGGTTCCCGAGAAGCATTCCCTTGGCAGGAAAGCTCTTGGGATGTCGAGTTACTGCATGATTTTCAACGTTTCGTAGCGCTCCGAAGAAAGCATCCTGCCCTCACCAAGGGCCAGTTCCGCACATTGGCAGCGTCCGGGTCAATGATCGCTTTCCTCCGCAGTGGAGAAGGGGAGAGCCTGATCGGCTGCTTCAATGCAGGAACCGAGCCGGCATCACTGGTGATCCCGCTGGCAGGCGCTCTTCCGCCTCACGGGATCCTTCGCGACGCTTGGAGCAGTGAGATCTCTCATTGTGAAGAGGGAAACCTGAAAGTGGCACTCCCTGCTCTCTCGGCAAAGGTTTGGATCTACTGAGCTACTCCCAACTAAATCCCTCTATTTGTACAGTGACGCTCCGTCCGCGGCAGCATAACAGCCCCCGGAAGAATGATCACCCCCGGCGACTTGACAGCCCCCGGCGACTTGATAGCCCCCGGCAGGGTGTTTTGTGCCTGTTACCTGCCGAATCGTGCCCGTTCCCCAGGAGGAAGGGTATGCAAGGAGCCGACCAGGCGGGACAGCACCAGGGTGTGGGCCAAGCTCTCGCCCATCTCTAAATAGTCGAAAGCTCCCTCCAGAGAATCGGCCAGGGCTACCGCCCCGTGGTTAAGCAGAATTCCCCAGAGGGCGCCGTCCAAAGCCATGGCCACTCGTTCAGCGAGTTCATCCGTTCCCGGAGGGAGATAGGGGATGATGGCGGGCGGCCCAATGACGATCTCCATCTCCGGCAAGAGGGGAGGCCAATCGATAGATGTCACTGCCGTGATCGAGAGGAAAGGCGGGTGGGCGTGTACGATGGCCTGCACTTCCGGCCGTCGCCGGTAGATGGCGTAATGCATCTTTCCCTCGCTGGAGGCCCGTCCGGAACCCATCGGCTGCCCTGTCACGCTCACTTGGACGACCTCCTCCGGACTAATGCGATGTTTCGGGCGGGCAGCCGGCGTAATCCAGACTGAATCTCCCTGCCGAAAGGAAATATTTCCCGCATAGCCCATGTTGAGGCCTCGCTGGTAGAGGGCCCGGCAAGTACCGACGATCTGCTCTCGAATCTGGCGATCTTCCATCCCGGAAACAATCTTAGCAAAACACCCTGCCGGGGGCTATTAAGCTAGACAGCCCCCGGCAGGGTGTCCTATCAAGTTACGGACGAAGGGAGAGAAAAGAAGATAGAATAGCCGCATGTCGAAACTGATCTTCTATGGCGGAGTGAACGAAGTGGGCGGGAATAAAGTATTTCTTGAGGATCAGGACACTAGGCTCTACCTCGACATGGGAAAAAGCTACTCGCAGCGCAACCGTTTCTTCAAGGAACCCTTCTTGGCCCCCCGAGACCTCAAGGATCTGCTGGAGCTGGGGATCCTTGACCCCCTCCCCGATCTGTTCCGTATACAGGCGCCCGGCCAGGTTCGTCCGGTCGATGCTGTCTTGCTTTCCCACGCCCATTCCGACCACGCCGATTACATCTCCCTGATTCACCCTCTGATCCCAGTGTACTTGGGGGAGATGTCTAAAGTGATCTTGGACAGCGTAGCCGCCACCAGTTTCCGAACTTTCGAGAATAATTGGAGCGAGAATCAGTTCTGCCTTTTCCACCCAGGTCAGCCTTTCACCATCGGGAAGTTGGAGGTAGAGCCTTTCCCCGTCGACCACGCCATCCCCGGCTCCTTCGCTTTCATCCTTCACACAACAGCAGGGCCGCTCGTCTATACAGGTGATTTCCGCCTTCACGGCCCTCAGGGCAACCTCTCTGAAGCTTTTCTGAAACGGGCCGCAGAACTGAAGCCAATCGCCATGATCAGCGAAGCCACCAACTTCTGCCAACCGCCTCTTCTCGTGGAGGAAGAGATCCAGGGCAAGTTAGAGGGTTTGTTTACTGCCTCCCCTGGGATCGCATTGATCTCGTTCTGGTTCCGCGATTTCGAGCGCTATCGCACAATCCTTCGGGCTGCGCAGACAGCCGGTCGTAAGTTTGTCCTTTCTCTCAAGCAGGCTTATTTTCTACGGGCCTTGGAGCGGGTGCGATCATCTGCCCAAAGCGCCCCCCCGATTTCCCTGGAGGATTCCTTTCTCTTTGCCTTCGTCCGACGTCGTGGCTGCGTCTACGGCTGGGAGCTGGAAATGCGCGATTACCTGGCAAAACGAGGGAAGATCGTCTCGATCGACCAGATTCGGGCTGATCAAAGTCACTACCTGGTCAGCCTGAGCGATTTCGACTTGCCGGAATTGTTGCGCCTTAAGCCGCAACCGGGAAGCCTTTACGTTCGTGCCATGTCCGAGCCCTTCAACAGTGAGATGGAGGAAGAATCCGACCGTCAAGCCAACTGGCTGGATGCCTTCGGGTTGCCATCCTACTTGTTGCACGGTTCCGCACATGTCCTTCCACACGAATTACGGCAAGCGATCGCTCGTGTCCAGCCAAAAAAGCTTTTCTTAATCCACAGTGAGAAACCGGAGGCCATGGCTCGATACCTAACCGGCACTGCTGGTGAGATCATAGTTCCGGTACGAGGTCATCCCTACGAGCTGTAAGCGGCCCCCGGATAGACCGGAGGTCAACTCCATGCCTGCGCCTGTCCGCCCTCTTTCACTTCTACCCCTGCCGTAGGGGCTCCCCCCGACGAGGGCTGGGGGGCAACACGACAGTTTGCGGCAGTACGTCTTGACAAGGTATTCCATTTCCCTCTACCTTCTAGGAGATGGAGGCGATTAAGTTCTTCCGGATCTGTCCTGCCATGTTGGTCGGACACCGTTTTGATGAGGATGAGGCATTCCTGAAGGGAGCGGCACAGTGCTAGGTTCTATGGAAGTTGACAGCCCGCGGCAAGCTGACAGCCCGCGGCAAGTTGATAGCCCGCGGCAAGTTGATAGCCCGCGGCAGCGCGTTACAGTTACACTGCGAGTGAATGGCCAGGAGCGCCGCCTCCTTCTCCCGGCCCGCACAACTCTTCTGGAAGCATTGCGCGAGAATCTCGGCTTGACGGGAACCAAAGAGGGCTGTGGCAAGGGCGAGTGCGGCGCTTGCACGGTGCTCTTGGACGGCCGGCCTGTCAACTCTTGCCTGATGCTGGTCTCGCAAGCAGAGGATCACGAGATCTTGACCATCGAGGGGCTTTCTTCCCAGGAGAACCTGGACCCATTGCAAGCCGCCTTCATTGCCTATGGCGCCGTGCAGTGCGGCTATTGCATCCCCGGAACTCTAATGACAGCCAAGGCATTGCTCCTGATCAACCCGCGCCCAAGCCGCGAGCAAATCCAAGAAGCCATCGCCGGCAATCTCTGCCGTTGCACAGGCTACGAGAAGATCATCGAAGCCATCCAGTCCGTTTCCTCCCGATGATAAAAGTAGCCACCCTGATCCTAGCGGCGGGGAATTCATTGCGCATGGGGCAACCAAAGATGCTTTTGCCTTGGAAAGGAAAGCCTTTGCTGACCCATGTCGTGGAGAACGTCCTGAAAGGAGAGTTCAGCGATGTCGTCGTGGTAACCGGAGACGCATCCCAGCAGATACAGTCAGCGGTGAAAACCATCGAGGATCCTCGGCTCCACTTCGCCTTCAACAAGGAGTATGCCTTGGGGATGCTCTCTTCGGTCCAGTGTGGAATCCTCGCCCTTTCCGATCCTCCCGCCGGCGTGATGATCGCCCTCGGCGACCAGCCAACGATCCCAGTGGCGATCTATCAGCAGCTACTGGCACATTTTGTTTCCAGCGATGCGCTGATCCTGATCCCCTCCTTCCATCAAAAGAGAGGCCACCCCATTTTTCTTCGCAACTCACTCCTGACCGAACTGCTAGCCTTGGATCCTGCTTGCGACAGCCTCCACAATATCACCTCCGGCCATGCCTCGAGGATTCAAACCATTTCACTTAACGAACCCGCCATCATCCAAGATCTGGACACGCCTGGGGATTATGAGCAACTCATGGAGAAGGAGGAGTTAAATGAGAGACTTTGAGTGCCTGGCGCCTTGCTCACTGGGCGAGGCGCTGCAGCTCCTTGCCCAGAAGGATAGCCATACTTGGCCGTTGGCTGGTGGAACGGATCTTCTGGTCAGAATGAAAGATGGCTCGGTGAAACCGGAGCGGATCGTCGATCTGCGGCTCGTGGTTGAATTGCGCGGGATTCGTGAGGAAGGGGGAATGATATGGATCGGCGCGATGACGCGTCACAGCGAGGTAGCATCCTCCCCCCTGATCCAAGCCAAAGCTCCTCTACTTGCCAAAGCATGCCGTCAAATTGGCAGTTGGCAGATCCGGAACTTGGGGACCTTGGCAGGAAACCTAATCAATGCCTCCCCGGCTGCTGATTCTGTCCCTCCCCTCTTCACCCTGGAAGCGGAGGCGACCCTTGCCAACGCTCATGGTGAAAGGATAGTGCCGGTGGCCAGGCTCGCTGAAGGGCCAGGCCGAACCTGTCTGGAGAAGGATGAATTGCTGACCTCGATCCGTTTCCGGCCTTTGCCTGAAGCCGCCGTTTCTTTCTTCCTTCGAGCAGGTCAGCGTCGCGCCTTGGCGATCTCCAAGACGAGCCTTGCTTTCACTGGCATCCTCGATGATCGCCGTTCCACCTGGAAAGAAGTGCGGATCGCCCTCGGCGCAGTGGCGCCGACGGTAATCCGCGCTCATCGGGCAGAAGCCTACTTGGTTGGGAAACCGTTGAGACGGAAGACGCTGGAAGAAGCAGCCACCATCGTCAGCGAAGAGGCGAAGCCCATCGCTGACGTGCGGTCCACCATCGAGTACCGTCGTTTGGTCACAGGGAACCTACTGATCCAAGGCCTTTGGCCTTTGATGAAGGAGGATTTAAATGCATCAGAAACACGCTGCTGCGGGCTATCAAGATGCTGCCGAAGGCTGGAATGTCTCACCCCGCACGCTCAGCCGGCAGGAGCGCCGCACCGGTTTCGGGGAAGTCGAGTCTACTTTAACCTTGGCACAAGCTGTCCAAGAAGCCAACCGTTGTCTTTACTGTTACGATGCGCCATGCATTCAGGGATGCCCTGCTCAAATACAGATCCCTGAGTTCATCGCCCGTATCCGTTCTCATAACATCACCGGGGCGGCCGAGGTGATCTATCGGGATAACCCTTTGGGCGCCATCTGCGGCCGCGTCTGCCCAGTCGAGGCTCTCTGTCAGAAGGCATGCACCTCCTGTCGCATTAATACACCCATCGCTATCGGCTCATTGCAGCGATTCGTCTGTGATCTGGCACTACAGGAGGGGCGAATCGCTTTCCAAGATGAAACGAACGTACTAGGGAAGGTGGCAGTGGTAGGGAGTGGCCCCGCCGGACTGTCTTGTGCCCATTACCTGCGCCAGCGTGGTTGTGAGGTGGATCTTTTTGAAAAGGAAGATCTGGCAGGGGGCCTGCTGCGGTGGGGGATTCCCATCTACCGATTGCCGGAGGAGGTGGCAAAGCGGGAAATCGACCTCATCACCGACCGGGTCGCTTTGCACCGGAAATATCTCCTCGGCACGCAAGCGGAAGATATTTTGAAGCAGTATGATGCCATTTTCCTAGGAATTGGCCTTTCATCCCCCATACTGTTGCGAACCCCAGGAGCTGATTTACCTGGTGTATACGCGGCGGCGTCTTTCCTGCGGGCCTTGCGCGAAAAGAAGGGTGAAGATTTCGCTTTCTACGGGAAAGAGATCGCTGTCGTCGGCGGCGGAGCCACAGCCTTGGATACAGCACGCTCGGCAATCCGTCTCGGGGCGTCCAAGGTTACTGTTCTGTACCGTCGAACAGCAGAGGAGATGCCGGCATTCTCCAGTGAAGTAGAGGCCGCTTTTCAAGAGGGGGTCGATTTCCTCTGGCTCATGTCCCCTGTGGAGATTATTCAGGTTGATGGTCGTTTGAAGCTGATTTTAGAAGGCATCCGTCTGGGCGAACCGGATGAAAGTGGCCGAGCATCTGTGATACCCACCGGGATCAGGACGAACTTCCTGGCCGATGCCGTGCTAGTGGCCATTGCCAGTCAAGCCGAGCCGGTCGTCGTGGAAGGGTGGACGGATCACCCCAAGGTCTTTCGCGGGGGTGACTTAACGGGAGGCGCCACTGTGGTGCAAGCTGTCGCCGACGGCAAAGAAGCCGCCTTGGGCATCATTTCTTGGCTGGAAAAGGGAGGTTCCCAATGAAGCCGGATCTTTCCATTAACTTCTGTGGCATACACTTTTCCAATCCCTACGTGTTGGCCGCAGCGCCCACCACCGATTCGGCTGATCAAGTGGCCCGGGCTTTGGAGGCGGGGTGGGCAGGCGCCGTGATGAAGACCACTTCCGTGGAGACCGAAACGGTCGAGCTGGTCTATCCCCAAATGGGGGGGATCGAGCTGGAAGGGAAAAAACTGAACGGTTTGATCAACATCGACTTGATCTCGGAACGACACATCGACCAGGTCGAGCAAGACATTCGGCGTCTCAAAAAGGAGTACCCGGGGAAAGTGATCCTGGCCTCTATCATGGGTTCCCGCCAGGAACACTGGCAAGAACTGGTGCGCAGGCTGGAGGCAGCCAGCGTTGATATGATCGAATGTTCCTTCTCCTGCCCGCACGGGATGCCGGAGCGGGGGATGGGGGCGGCGGTCGGTCAGAACCCGGAATTTACCGAACGGACTGCCCGGTGGGTGAAAGAAGCTGCCAAGCGAGTTCCAGTGGCGATTAAATTGACCCCCAATATCACCGATATCCTCCCCATCGCCGAGGCGGTGAAGCGTTCCGGCGCCGACGCCATCGTGGCGATCAACACCGTACTGGGATTGATCGGGGTGGACATCGACACTTTCTCACCACTTCCCTCGGTCGATGGCATCGGCATCTACGGCGGCTTCTCCGGGCCGGCGATCAAGCCAATCGCCCTGCACTTCGTCTCCAAGATTGCCCAGAATATCGACCTTCCAGTCGCCGCTACCGGTGGAATCTGTACCTGGCGGGATGCTGTAGAGTTTCTCCTGGTGGGAGCGCGCAATCTGCAACTTTGCACGGCGCCGATGCATTACGGCTTCCGCGTGATCGAGGACTTGCTCGACGGCCTAAGCCACTACCTTGCCGATAAA
>CAYXFH010000139.1:0-7677 GCA_964464245.1 uncultured bacterium | reverse complement strand
TCGTCGGGTTGGAGGCGACGATGTTCAGCCCGTCGGCGTCCAACACTGTCGCCGTCCAGTTTCGACGAAGGAAGGCGAAAACGAAAGCTGCGGTACGCGGGTCTTGTCCCAAACCTGGTCCGAGCACCACGGCGTCGGCCTTGGCAGCCGCTTCCAAGGCCATCTCCAGCGCCGCTGGGGCGAGAGCTGGCGAATCTTCCTCAGGCAAAGGCCACTGAACCAGCTCATCCGGCTTGTCCAGATTGAGCAGACACAGGCTGCGAGGCAACCCCAAGCGGGAGAGGCCGGCGCCGCTGCGCAGGGCGGCCAACCCTGCCAGGTTGGCAGCGCCGCGGTAAGGGAGGGAGCCCGCCAATACCAGGACAGTGCCGGAGGAACCCTTGTGCGCTTGGCTCGGCCGAGATGGCAGGATCCCCCCAAGCAGGTCCGGCCCGATCAAGTGTCCGGGTAAGCTTTCATCAACCAACAAGGCGGGGGGAAAGCCGATATCGGCCACTTCCATCTCACCGACGAAGGCGGCAGCGGAGGGAGCCCACATTCCCACTTTGGGCAATCCCATGGTCACCGTCCAGGTGGCGCGAAAAGATGTCCCCAGCGGAGCTCCGCTGTCCGCCGCCAGGCCGGAAGGGATATCCACGGCCAGGATGGGGATGGCGGCGGCTTGCGCTCCCTCGATCAGACCAATGTAGAAGGGGGAGAGAAGGCCGGAGAGGCCGGTTCCGAAGAGCGCGTCGACCAGAAGATCACAGCGCCCCAAGGCGGCCAGCTCACCGGCCAGGTTACCCTCGCACACTTCTCGGACCGACACCGGGAAGCCTTGTAAGGTGCGGAAGTTGAGTAAAGCATCGCCCTTCAGCTTTTCTCGCGGAGCGGCTAAGAAGACAGTCACCGTAAGCTGACCAGCCCCCGGCAGGGAGTTTAGTGACAAGTGACGGGCGGCGACGAAACCATCCCCGCTGTTGTTGCCGGCGCCGGCCAAAATGGCCACCGAGCGAGCCCGGGGGGCATGACGCCGGACTGCCTCGGCCACCGCTCGCCCGGCATTCTCCATCAGGATCAGGGTGGGAAGGTCGTATTCGTCGGCCGCCGCTCGATCAATGGCTTGCATCTGGCGGGCTGTGACCAGTTTCATGACCCGTTGATCCGCCAAATAACGGCCACTGCGGTCTCCCGGGTATGGCTAATGGAGATTAGGTAGTGCGGGGCGGCTTCCCCCCGTAGAAAGAGATGGGGGGCGCCGGATTCGTCGTTGCGCACTTCCACCTGCGGGAAGGGCGGTGCGGCGACAGGGGAGGAGGCCTTGAGGAAAGCTTCTTTGGCGGCAAAGCGGGCAGTGAGGTGAGGAAATGGGTTATCGTGACGATAGCAGTAGGCAATCTCGAGGGGCGAGTAGACCCGCTCCAGAAAACGTTCGCCGAAGCGTTCGGCGAGTTCCCGAATCCGTTCGATCTCCTCGATGTCGATCCCCAAGCCTGGCATGTTCCTATTTTAGGGAAAGTCCCCTATTATTGGAAAGGATTGACCAGAACGGAGGCATTCCCTTGGAGGACGCCATGAATCGCTTTGAAACGAAGGTTCTACAACTTTTGCTGCATTCTGCGACATCGTACTGGTCGCTTCTGCGCAACTCCGATTCTACGGCTCCCGCTTTCGTGGAAACCATTCGCAACCTCTACCAGGAGGGTCTGATCCAGAACGACGAGGGACGCATCTCCCTGACCCAGGAGGGGCGCTGCTACGCCGGGGCTCTGCAACCCTGGGAGGAACTGACCTGTCCGACCTGCCATGGGCAGACGGTGGCAGCCAGAGGCGCCTTTCAAGACCTCCTGCTGCGCTTCGAACAAGTCAGCCGCGGTCGCCCGGCAGCCATTACCGACTACGACCAAGGTTTTATCCTGCCTGAACAGACCGTCGCCCGGGCTCTCTTCCTTTACAGCCGCGGCGATCTGGAAGGGCAGAGCATCCTCCTCTTGGGCGACGATGACCTCACCTCCTTGGCTTTGGCTCTAACCGGCTTGGCCAAACGCATCACCGTGCTGGAGATCGATGCCCGCTTGAACCAGTTCTTGCGGGAGAAGAAAGCTATCTACGGCTGGGACAACCTGGAAGCGCTGGATTATGACGCCCGCTACCCCTTGCCTCCCGAGTTGGCCGGGCACTTCGACGTCTTCTTCACCGACACGGTGGAAACCATCCCCGGAATCACCCTCTTCCTCTCCCGTTGCGCGGAGGGGTTGCGCGGTGAGGGCTCTTCCGGGTACTTCGGGCAAACGCGCATCGAGTGTGCCTTGGCCAAGTGGCAGAAGATCCAGAGCCTCCTGATCTCGATGAATTTCGCCATAACCGACATCGTCAAGGATTTTCACGAATACTATCTAGATCCCAAAGGCATCCTGGAGCGAGGTTTCCGCATCACCGAGAAGGCCCCCTTCGACCCCGGCTTGCCTGACGTCAACTTCTTCATCAGCAGCCTGGTGCGGGTGGAGGCGGTGGGGACGCCGCGGCCTCTAATTACCGAACCAGTCAACTGGGAGCGGGATCTCTATTATGATGAGGAGATGTGGATCACCCTGGATTGAGAAGGAAGATGCACGAAAAGAGACAAAGGAGGAGATTGAAGTGCCGAAATCGATCATGACCCCGGGGAAGTATGAAGGCATCTGCGCCTGTGCGGATTCGCACGGCATCATTGCAGCAGCGGCGATGGACCAACGCGGTTCACTACAGAAGGCCATCGCCAAGGCTCGAGGGGCGGAGGGGAAGGTCTGCGCCGAAGACCTGATCCTCTTCAAGACAGCGGTCGCCAAAGTTCTGACCCGCTACGCTACGGCCATACTGCTCGATCCCGAGTACGGCTTGCCGGCTTTGAAGGAGAAGGATCCGATGGCCGGAGTATTGCTCGCCTACGAAAAGACCGGTTATGATGCGGCGGTCAAGGGCCGGATGCCCGACCTGATGGCAGAGTGGAGCGCATTGCGCCTCAAGGAAGCGGGCGCCAATGCTGTGAAAATCCTGCTCTATTACAACCCCAACGACGAATTGCGCGTCAACCGAGTGAAGCAAGCCTTCATCGAGCGGGTGGGGGCAGAGTGCCGGGCAGTGGATATTCCCTTCTTCCTCGAGCCGCTCTACTACGACGACGCACTAGACGAGAAAGGTCTGGAAATGGCCCGCCGCAAGCCGGAGAATGTGACCCGCACCATTGAGGAATTCTCTCACCAGCGGTACGTGGTGGATGTGCTGAAGGTCGAGGCGCCGGTGAATATGCGGTTCGTGGAGGGAACCAGGGCTTTTGCGGGGGTGGCTGCCTATAGTCGCGCTGAAGCCATGGAACACTTTCGCAACGCCGCCTATGCCGCTAGAAAACCTTTCATTTATCTTAGCGCTGGGGTCAGTGACGAGATCTTCCGGGAAACGCTGGAGTTGGCCGCCGAGGCCGGCACGGGATTCTCCGGGGTGCTGTGCGGGCGAGCCACCTGGCAGGAGGGGATCCCCGTTTTCGCCCGTGAGGGCTACGACGCCTTGCTTGCTTGGCTGGAAGACAAAGGGATAGCCAACATTGAGGCCCTTAACGCTGTTCTAGCCCGTGGAGCCAAGCCCTGGTGGACTATCTACGGCGGCAAGGAGAACATCCAGATCATCCATTGACCGGATCAGCTTCCACTGGGACTGCGGCGCCCCAGTGCGGCTCTTCGGACGACTGTGCTTTTCTAGAAGCGGCGTGACTTCACGACCATGCGCGGGTCGAGGGCATCGCGCAGGCCATCCCCCAACAAGTTGAATCCCAGCACAGTGAACATGATCGCCAAGCCGGGGAAGAGCACCGGCCACCAAGCTCCCACAGTGAGGAACTTGTAGCTGTCGGAAAGCATTGCTCCCCATTCCGGCTGGGGAGGCTGGGCGCCGAGCCCGAGAAATCCCAGAGCGGCGGCTTCCAGCACGGCGGAAGCAATGTTCAAGGTGGATTGCACGATCAACGGGGAGAGGCCGTTGGGGAGGACATGTTTGAAGAGGATGACGATCGGCGCCACGCCGATGGCCCGTGCCGCTGAGACGTATTCCCGTTCGACCAGGGTCATTACCATCGAGCGGGCGATGCGGGCATAGCCTGGGATGGAGACGATGCCGATGGCGAACATGGTATTCTCCAAACCAGGTCCGCGCGTCGCCACGATGGCGATGGCCAGAAGAGTGGCGGGGAAGGCCAGGATGATGTCCATGATGCGCATGATCACCGAATCTAACCACCCGCCAAAGAAACCTGACATCATCCCTAAGACGGTCCCCACCAGGAGCCCAAAGGCTACTGCCAATAAACCTACCCGCAGGGAAATGGGGGCGCCGTGAGCAACGCGACGAAAGATGTCGCGGCCTTGGTTGTCGGTGCCGAAAGGATGCGACCAGGAAGGCTGCTGAAGTCTCTGGGTCAGCTCGGAATCGGTCTTCGGGTTGTAAGGCCAAGCCAAGGGTACGATGACAGCCACGAGCACCAGAAAAACCACCATGAATAAACCGAGGCGGGCCGAACCGCTAGACCAAAGACGGCGGAAGGCCTGGCGGAAGAAGGTGTTGCGGGCCATCGTTTGTTGAGAGATCAGTGCAGTGTCTTCCATCCGATTCTCCTCAGTGGTAGCGGATCCGTGGATCCAAGAAAGCGTAAGAGATGTCCACCAGCAGGTTGACCGCCATGAAGACCAATGTGATCAACAGGGCGGCTCCTTGGACGATCGGGTAGTCTCGCGCCTGGATGGCGCTGAAGATCCAGCGCCCGATGCCGGGCCAGGAGAAGATGGTCTCGGTGAGAATAGCTCCGGATAGCAAAGCGCCCACCTGCAAGCCGATGGTGGTCACGACCGGCAATGAGGCGTTCTTCATGGCGTGGCCCAGCAAGACCCTTCGTTCGTTGAACCCCATCGCCTTGGCCGTTCGCACGTAGTCCTGTCCTAGCTCCTCCAGTAAGCTGCTGCGGGTCATGCGGGCGATGATGGCCATCGGGATGGTGGAAAGGGTCACCGCCGGCAGGATAAGGTGGGCAAAGCTGTTTCCCAGCGCGTTCCAATTGGCCGTCATGAGGGCGTCCCAGACCATGAAGCCGGTCTTGGTCTGCAACACCAGGGTGGAATCGAGGCGGCCTGAGAAGGGCAGCCAACCCAAGGCCACCGAAAAGAGGAAAGCCAGCATCAGCCCTAACCAGAAGACGGGCATGGAGACACCGATGAGAGCAACGAACATGGCTGTCGAGTCGAAGAGTGAGTTGCGCCGAGCGGCGGAGATGATCCCTGCCGGAAGCCCGATCAAGAGCGCGATGATCATCGCCGCTATGGCCAGTTCGGCGGTGGCTGGGAACTTCACCCGGATCTCATCGATGATCGGAGTGTTGGATCGGATGGAACGTCCCCAATCCCCCTGAAAGATGTTGCCGATGTAGATGAAGTACTGCTCCCAGATCGGTTTATCCAGTCCCAGCTCGGTGCGCATGCGGGCGACCGACTCGGGCGTGGCCCGTTCGCCGAGGATGGCCACAGCCGGGTCGCCGGGGATCATGTGAATAAAAAGGAAGACGATGACGGAAACTCCGATCAGGACGGGGACCATCGCGAGCAGCCGGCGGACAATATAGGTGAGCATGAGCCCTTCCTTCAAGGGATCCAGAGGCGGGCCGACGGCCCGCCTCTGGACTCTGTGTGCGTGTCGGCGCTACGGGGCGATGGAGACGGTGTTGAAGAACTCAGTGCCGGTGGGGTTGGGAATATAACCGGAGACTTTGGTGGAGAAGAGCAGTGGAACCTGGTTGTGGCCGATGAAGATACGCGGGCAATCATCGTGGATCAGCACGGCGGCCTGCTGGTAGAGCAAGTCACGCTTGGCCTGGTCAACTTCCTTCTGAGCGTCGAGGAGGATCTTGATCAGAGCGGGGTTGTTGTAATTCCCCTCGCCTGCCCGGGGGACGCCGTAGTGGAAGAAGAGGAAGTTGTCAGGGTCGCCGTTGTCACCGGTCCAGCCTAGCATCCACAAGCTGAACTTGCCGTTCTTGCGGTCATCGAGGTAGGTGCTCCAGTCCTCAGTCTTCAGATTCACCACCACGCCGATCTTGGAGAGGTCGGCAGCAATGGCTTCGGCGATGGCTTTAGGGTCGGGGAAGTAAGGACGCGGATTGGGCATGTACCAAAAGTCGATGGTGAGGGGTTTGGCATCCGTGTACCCCGCATCGGCCAGCATTTGCTTGGCCGCGACTGGGTCATAGGCGTAGTCCTTCAGTTCCTTGTTGTAGCCCCACAGAGAGGGTGGCAGGAATTGGTTGGCCACCAAGCCGGTGGCGCCGTAGAAGGCGTCGACGATGGGCTGTTTATTGATGGCCATAGCCAGAGCCTTGCGCACATTGACGTTGTCGAAGGGCGGAGCGTCCACCTTGAAGAGCACCGTCCCCACGTTCATGGGCGGCCGCAGCAGGACTTGCAGTGTCGGGTCCGCGGCGGCAGCCTTGGCGTCCTCGGGGTTGGCCCCTTCCATGCCTTGGATCTCACCGGCCTTCAAGGCCAAATAACGGGCGGCGTTGTCTGGGATGACCCGTAGGATGACCTGGTCGACGTTGGCCTTGTACCCCCAATAGTCAGGGTTACGGTCCAAGACCAGCTTGTCGTCCTTGGTCCACTCCACCACTTTGAAAGCGCCGGTGCCTACGCCGGGGTACTGGGTGGAAGTGCCGTAGTTCTCCGGCCCCTGGGCCTTGATGGCTGTAGGGGAGGCAATAGCAAAGCAGAACATAGCCAGGGTGCTCAAGAGCGGGGCGTATGGCTGGGCGAGGGTGAAGCGGACGGCTGAATCACTGACCTTCTCCATCTTAGTGAAGGTACAACCCTCGGTTCCCTTGAAGCCATTGAACATCGAGCTGAAATACTCGAAGGTACCGACATGGTAGGCATTGCTTTCATCCCACCAGCGCTCGAAGTTAAAGAGCACGGCATCGGCGTTGAAGTCAGCGCCGTCGTGGAACTTGACCCCCTGACGGAGGTTGAAGGTCCAGGTCAGGTTGTCGGTGGAGACTTCCCAACTGGTAGCCAAGGCCGGCTCAACAATGGTGGTCTCACCCTTGAACTGGACCAGGGTGTCGTAAATCTGCACCGTGCCACGGGCTGACTCGCCGTCGGTGACATCAGCGGGATCCAACTTGACGCAATCGGCGCCGCGGCCAAAGATGAAGGCGCCGCCGGTGACGGGAGGGGCAGTGGGAGTGGGGGAGGGCATGGCGACCATCATGCGGACGCCGATGACGGCCGTCTCGGCCCGGGTCAGGCTGGCCAAGGGGCGGAAGTTGCCGCTGGGATCACCCTTCATCAGGTCGGCGGCGATGGCGTTGATGACAAACAACTTCGCCCACTCGGAGACTTGGCTCCAGTCTGGAATCTTGCTGATGATCTCCTGCGACTGGCTCATGAGAACCGTGCTGGTCTCGTCGATGCCCTTGGCACGAACCAGGATCTTGGCGACCTGTTCGCGGGTGATCGGGTCATTGGGAAGGAAGGTCCCATCCGGATACCCGCCGATCAGGTTGTTTTGCACTCCCTCCATGACGGGCTCGAAGAACCAGTCCGTCATCGCCACATCGCTGAAGGGGGAAGCGCCGGCTGGGGCCGCTTGCGGCAATTGCAGCGCGGCGGCGAGGATCTTGATGAACTC
>CAYXFH010000138.1:0-6072 GCA_964464245.1 uncultured bacterium | reverse complement strand
TCAAAACCCTGTTCCGCCGGTGTAATTGCCTTAGCCAACCATCCGCCGCTTGCGCGCTCTATCATCCATCAACAAGTCCATGACATCATCCACCGTGACAATCCCCTGCAGCCGGTTCTCCTGGTCAACAACCGGCAACGCCAGCAAGCTGTACTTATCGATCAATTCAGCCACCCGGTCCTGTTTTTCAAAGACAGTCACCGTTACTATGTTTTTGTTCAAGATATTTCCAATCAGTGCGTCTTTGGGGGAAATGATGAGATGGCGCAAGGAGAGTACGCCCTTCAGATGTTCCTCGGTATCGGTAACGTAGAGATAGTAGATGGTCTCCGCTTCCGGCGCCTTGTACCGCAGTTCCTCGATGGCTTCCTCAGCGGTGAGTGTCTCCAATAGGGCGACATACTCAGTCGTCATCAATCCACCGGCGCAGTCCTCGGGATAGGCCAGAAGCTCGCGCACGTCATCAGCCTCCTCGGGATCCATGGCTTCCAGGATCTCAGCCTGCTTCTCCTTGGTCATGTCGGCCAAGATGTCGGCTGCGTCGTCGGGAGCCATCTCTTCGAAGATATCCGAGGCTTTCTCAGTCTCTAGATTGGAGAGGATCTCCGCTTGCATCTCTGGTTCGTCCACTTCCATGATCGTCTCGGCGGCAGTCTCGTCATCCAGGGCGGTGAATAGTACAGTTCGCTCAGCTCGGTCCAAGCCCTCCACGATGTCGGCCAAATCAGCCGGGTGCAGTTCCTTAAGGTGGGCGACGGTGACCTTCAGCTTCATTGGGTCGGCCCTCTGACCCAACGTTTCCACCATTTCCCACGGTATCTGCCGCGCTCCCAGCGTACGCCCCATCATTCTGCTGAGGCCTTCCAGCAAGCGGCTCAAGAAGAGACGGCGGGCGATCCCTTGCGCTCCCACGTCCACTGCTGAAACAAGCAACTGGCCGTTGTTCTGGGTGAGAACCAAGTCATTGACCCGCACAACTTTCATCCCCTGGCGGTCGACAATCTGTTTATCCAATACGTCGCGGGCCAGCAAGATGTGATTCTCTTCTTCGCGGTACGGCCTAAGGATGGTGTAACCCAAACGAAAAACCCTCTTCTCCACAGATGTAACGCATTCCCAGGGGATGGAAAACTGCACTTTGTCCTTGTTGGCGATCAACGCCAGGATCTGCGGCGCTGGCCGGTTGGACTTGATTAGCAAGTCGGATACCTTGCCGATCAGTTCCCGATTCTCGCTATAGATATCTGCATTCAGTAGTTCGCTGAGGTACACAGTGTAGAGACCTTTCCAGTATTTCCATGGCCAAAGTAGGTGATGCGCCAAGATTCGTCAAGTGAAAGAAACTATCAGGTTCTTTCTCAAGCTGAGCAGGTAAGGCACTCTGAGGGAAAACAAGGTCTCCCAGAGCACCAAGGCTGACGACAACAAGTCAGACTGGCAGATTACCCACTTAAAATGAGCAGGCGCGGTTAGAGATGATTTGAAGCGTGCTCGCCAAATCGCTGAGAAGGACCGCCCCGCCGTAGGTGAGAGCTTGGTTCAATCCAATAAAAAAGAGCGCAACTGCAGCAAGCTTCCCTGCCTGTCGACCAAGGGGGAGAAGACGGAAGGGCCGGGCGAAGAAGGTGGGTGCGCGTAGTAAGTTGCCAACCCTACTCTCTTCGCTGCCATGTCGTCTTCCAGGCTGTTCCCCACCATTAAGGCTTCCTCGGCCGGCAAATCGATTTTCGCAAGGATCTCCTGGTAATAGGCGCGGTGAGGCTTGGTGGCATGCATGTTCTCGTAGCTGGTGACCAGGGCGAAGTCGATGTCGCTCACCCGTGCCCAACGAAGCCGTTCCAGGATGGCTTGCGCGGGAAAGAGCGGGTTGGTTGCCACCACCAGGGTGTACCCGTTTCGTCGAAGGTCCTTAATAAGGGCCCGCACCCCACGAATTGGCCGAGTGAGATGCGCTAATTTAGGGAAATGCTCGCGGTAGAAACGGTCAGAAAGAATCTCCGCCTCGGTTCTATTCATCCCGGTGCGCTCTAGAAAGATCGGCCAGAAGACTTCCTTGTTGCTGCGGTCCGGGTGCTCCAGGCGGACCATAGCTTCAGATGCTTCGATCAGCGCGGGAATAAATTGTTCCGGCGGGCAGAGGACTGAGAATTTATTAGCCAGCAACTGGAAGTATGCCGGCATGAAACGGTCCACCTCGTTCTCCAGCAAGGTGCCGTCCAAGTCGAAGAGGACAGCCTTCAAGGCTTCGGCTTCTCCTCCGGTAGATCTAAGGTGAACCAGTCCGGCTTGGGCGCGTTGCCCGGCCTCCCGTTGCGTGCCAGTGGCGGAGGCAGCGGGATCGGTTTCTCCAACTGGGCCTCAGGCTCCTCCTCGGCAGGCGTCAATTCTTCCTGCTTCGGCATGGCAGCCAGAACGCGATTGTAGAGGTCTCGCACTTCGCTGTCCGTCAAGCGCCGGTCCTCGCCTGGGTCCAGAATACCCATTTCACGAGCGGCTTTGGCCAGGACGAATTGCCAGAAGTCGCCATAGACCGCACTCTTACCCTGGAACTCCGCATAGAGCGCCGAGAACTCGGAGTAGAAGCGGGAAAAATAGGCCTGAAAGTCCGGATCGCCGAATTTTCGCTCCATGTTTCCACTCTTTTCTGCAGTCATCAGGTGCTGCTAGCAGGAATTTTGCGGGAGGAAGGCCGGTACGTCAAATTTCCGCCGGGGCGCCGCCAACCTGTGGACCTTGCCAAAGACGAGGCGTTCGCTCCGATCGCGCAGGTCGCCCACGTTCATCGAACACAAACGGATTGCCAAACAGAGGAAGAACCTCCATAATCGCTGCAACTGCGGAAAAGCGGCCAGATTTGGTGAAAGGAGGCGTAACGGTAAGCGCCGGGGCTGGTGATCCAGCCGACGAGGAAGAGGTTATCGAAAGACTCGGCGGATACCTCTAGGGTCCTCTCTCCGCCCCTCAAGGCAACGGGACAAAGCTGTCGGGCAACCGTCAGGACAAATCCCGGCCCGGGAGAAATAGCTCACTATTACTTAGAAGGGGGACTGCACTATGTGCGGTATTGTTGGATACGTTGGCCCTCGTGAAGTGCTTCCTGTAATCCTGCGGGGCTTGAAGACATTGGAGTATCGAGGCTACGACTCGGCCGGCATCGTCATTTTGGGAGAAGACCTCTCTCTGTTCAAGCGCCAGGGCAAGATCAACGCCCTGGAGAAAGACTTGCAGGGACTTCGTCTGGATGGCCGCACCGGCATTGGACACACCCGTTGGGCGACTCACGGAGCGCCCACTGATCTGAACGCCCATCCTCACCTGGATTGTAATGGAAACCTGGCGGTGATTCACAACGGGATCATTGAAAACTACTTACAACTGAAAACGGAGTTACTGCGCCTGGGACACCATTTCCGCTCCGAAACCGATACTGAAGTGATTCCCCATCTTATCGAGGAACACTTGAAGAAACAAAACACCCTGTTGGGAGCCGCCTTGGCCGCCTCTGCTCAGATGGAAGGGGCTTTCGCTTTGGCCGTGGTAAGTAAACGCTTTCCCAACCAGATCGTCGCCGTCCGGCGAGAGAGCCCACTGGTCTTGGGTGTGGGGAAGGGCGAGAACTTCCTCGCCTCGGACATTCCCGCCCTTCTCCCCTACACGCGCGACATCCTGATCTTGAACAACAACGAGGCTGCCCTCATTGAGGAGTCCGGGATCCAGCTCTTTACTCTGGAAGGGAAGTCGCTCCAGCGACAGCCTCTGTCCATCGATTGGGACGCCAAGATGGCCGAACGGGGCGGATACGAGCATTATATGTTGAAGGAGATCCATGAACAGCCGCAAGCTTTGCGCGATACGATGGCTGGGCACATCGACTGGGATCGTTCCTTGGCGCTCCTGCCGGAGTTTCCCGACGATCTGTTGGCCGGCGCCCGCCGTCTCTACATTTCAGCCTGCGGGACTGCTTACCATGCCGGGATTGCCGGCAAGTACCTGATCGAGAGTTTGGCTGGTCTTCCGGTGGAAGTGGAGATCGCCTCCGAGTTCCGCTACCGAAGGATGCCTTTCGTGGAGGGATCCCTGGGTCTGGTAATCAGCCAGTCTGGGGAGACGATGGATACCCTGGCGGCATTGAAGCGTTTTAAGGAACAAGGCATCCCCACTTTGGCCATCACCAACGTGCAAGGATCTTCTATCTGCCGCGAGGCAGACCATATCTTCTACACCAAGGCTGGCCCGGAGATTGCCGTGGCCTCTACCAAAGCCTACCTCACCCAAGTCCTCTCCCTCGTCCTGTTGGCCGTGAAGCTCTCTCAGTTGAAAGGCCAGCCCCAACCAGAGCTGGTCTGCGAGTTGGAACGAATCCCACTCTTGGCGGAGCAAGTACTCGCCGAGTTGGAGAAAACCGTGCAAGAGTACGCCAACCGCATGCGCTTCCTGGACGACTATTTCATCCTGGGCCGCGGCCTGGACTTCGCCTCCGCGCTGGAGGGCGCCCTCAAGCTGAAGGAGATCTCCTATGTGCACTGCGAAGCCTACGCTGCGGGTGAGCTGAAACACGGTCCGCTGGCCTTGGTCACCCAAGGGAAACAGGTCTGTGTCCTGGCCACGCAGCGCAACCTCTTTGCCAAGACCCTCTCAAACCTGAAAGAGGTCAAGGCCCGCGGCGCTGAAGCGCTGGCTCTCTCCTTCCCCGACGGAAACGGGTTGGAAGCCGACGAGATCTGGACACTCCCCCCCACCCTCGACCCGTTGGGGCCGCTCCTTTCGATGATTCCGCTCCAGCTTTTCGCGTATTATATGGCTAAGGAGAAAGGTTGCGATATCGATCAACCTCGCAACTTGGCCAAATCTGTAACAGTAGAATAAAGGGGACCGCAGAATGAAAGCATACGTGCTGATTAAAGTGATCATCGGGACCAGCGAGACGGTGGTCGAGGAAATGCGCCAGATCATCGGTGTGCGCGAGGCACACTCGATCACTGGGCCTTTCGATGCCATTGCTCTTTTGGAAGCGCCGAATCCGGCAGAGATCGCCACCCTAGTGATCTCCCGCCTGCAGAAGATCGAAGGAGTGAAAGAAACGCTGACCTGTTTCGCCCTCAGTTCCTAGTCTTTTCACCCATCCAAACCAACGAGCCCCGCGGAATCGGGCGGCAGGATTCTTCCTACCGCCCGATCAAGGGTCTCTTGAGTTAAGCCATCAAGGCGGATCGATAGCGCCCAGAGAGACCGGGGTGGGAAGTAGATCTCTCGTTGCCAGCCACTCCTAGCGGTGTATAATTCCCAACCGGAGATAAGAGAAGAGATGAAACAATTGTGGGCCCCCTGGCGGATGCGTTATATCACCAGCGCCCCAAGCGGTTGCTTCCTCTGCGCCAAAGGCGGCCAGGACGATGACCAAGCCAATCTGGTGCTAAGGCGCGGGAAGAGCTGGATGGCGCTGCTTAATACCTTCCCGTACAACAATGGACACCTCCTCCTAGCTCCCTACCGTCACATCGCCACCCCCGATTTGCTCTCCCCCGAAGAGCAGGCGGAATACTGGGAGATCGTCAATCTTTCCCTCCATGCTCTGCGTTGTTCTCTCAAGGCCCAGGGTTTCAACATCGGGATCAACCTTGGACAAGCTGCTGGGGCCGGCCTGGAGGGTCATCTGCATCTGCATATCTTGCCTCGCTGGGCTGGCGATACCAATTTCCTACCTCTTTTAGCTGAGGTGAAGGTGATCTCTGAACACCTCGAAGCCAGCTACCGTAGACTCTGGTCAGCTTTCAACCCGGGGGGCTGAAGATCTTCCACCCCGTCTTGGCAATGGCCATGCGGTCCGGCCTGCGCCGCAGCCAAGCCATTGATCGTTGGAAGCCCCGTCGAGGGTCATCCACTTTGGGATCGTAAAAGCCGCCGAAACCGTACTCCTCCTTCAACACATCTTTCAGGGCCATCTCCAGCAGTTCCTGCAGGGGAGGGCCGATTTCGGTCACTTGCACTTCATAGCCGGCATTGCGCAAGCTCTCTTTGGTGATGCTATGAATGTACCCAGTACAGAGGAAAACCACGGTTTGGGAAGGTGGG
>CAYXFH010000137.1:0-4058 GCA_964464245.1 uncultured bacterium | reverse complement strand
TTCCTGGACGATCCCCAAGAGATCCTCGTCGAGACCCGTTACGGGTCAGTGCGCCTGCTGAAAGGGCACAAGTTCGATCGGGAGATCTACTTCCTGTCTCGCCATGGCGCCGGCCATAGCGTCCCACCACATCTCGTCAATTACCGGGCCAACATCGCCGCTTTGAAGACCCTCCAGGTTCAGGCCATCTTCGCCACCACGGCCGTGGGTTCGCTGGCCGAGGAGCTGGCGCCCGGACACTTGGTAATCCTCGACCAATTCCTTGACTTCACCAAAGCCAGGATTGGCACCTTTTTCCAAGGAGAAGGTTTTCCGGTTGTACACACCGACATGAGCGACCCCTATTGCAGCTTCCTTCGCCGGGAATTAGCCGGCACTGCCGAGCGCTTGGGGTTCGCCTTTCACAACTGCGGGTGTTATGTCTGTACGGAAGGGCCGCGCTTCGAGAGCGCCGGGGAGATTCGCATGTACGGAACACTGGGGGGACAAGTCGTGGGGATGACCGGCGTCCCGGAAGTGGTCCTGGCCCGCGAGGCGGGGATCTGTTATGCCGGCGTTTCCCTGGTTACCAACTATGCCGCCGGTATTTCCCCCCACCCCCTTTCCCATGAAGAGGTGGTGGAGATGATGAAGCAGAACGGTGAGCGCTTTCTGACCCTCTTGATGGCTGCCCTGCAAACGCTCCCCCCGCAATGGGATTGTTCCTGCGAGAAGCGCCCGGAGGCCAATCTGATCATAACCCTGCCTTCAGGCGAAGCGAAAGGATGAGGATCCTCCCGGTTCAGCCCTTCCGCTTCCAAGGAGGCGTCCTCTATTTGCTCGATCAGCGCCGCCTTCCCCAAGAGCAGGTGGAGATCGCCTGCGCCAGCGCTCGACAGGTGCATGATGCAATTCGCGGCATGGCTGTGCGCGGAGCGCCGCTGATCGGGACGGTAGCTGCCTACGGTCTCTATTTAGAAGCCCGTCACCTTGAGGCGCAACGATCGTTGATCGTAGAAGACCTCCTTCAAGCTGCTCAATATCTGAAGGGAGCCAGGCCCACCGCCATCAACCTGACCTGGTCGATCGACCGGGCCATGCAAGCTATTGCGAGCCTGCCGGAGAGAAGCTGGAGCGATGCCCTGCTGGCCGAAGCTCAACGCCAGGAGGAGTTCAACATTGAATGGACACTGCAGATCGCGCGCCTGGGAGACACCCTTATCGCGGACGGCAATCGCCTGATGACCATCTGCAATACCGGCCCTTTGGCTACCGGCGGGTACGGCACCGCCCTGGGCGCCATCCTCTACTCCCATGCTGCGGGGAAACAGATCGAGGTCTATGTCTGTGAGACTCGCCCCTACCTGCAGGGCGCCCGCCTGACAACCTGGGAACTGCATAACCAGGGGGCGCCGGCAACCCTGATCAGTGACAACATGGCAGCTTGGACAATGAAGACCAAGGGAATCAGCGCTGTCTTCACCGGAGCTGACCGCATCGCCCTAAACGGCGACACGGCCAACAAGGTCGGCACCTACGCGTTGGCGATTCTAGCTCATTACCACGGGATTCCCCTCTATGTCGTTGCCCCTGTTTCCTCCTTTGACCAGGCCACCAAACAGGGCGACCACATCCCTATCGAGGAACGCAACCCGGAAGAAGTGTTGACTTGCGCCGGCCGCCGCATCGCCCCGGAAGGCACTTGCGCCTACAACCCCTCCTTCGACGTAACCCCAAACGATCTGATCAGCGCCTTCGTCACCGAACGAGGGGTGATTCATCCTCCTTTCCATGAGACGATCCCCGCCCTCCTCAATGCCCAGGCGGTCCGCCCATGAGCCGTAAGATCATCGTCGGCGGCTCGATCGCTTACGACAACATCGTCCGTTTTCCAGGCTACTTCAAGGACAGCTTCCTGCCGGACAAGATCCGCTCCTTGAATGTCAGCTTTCTAGTGGACAGCATGCAGCGCATCAAAGGGGGCACCGGCTCCAATATCGCCTACAACCTCGCCTTGGTCGGGGAAAAGCCGCTCTTGATGGGCACCGTCGGCAAAGACTTCGCCGAGTACCGCCGCTGGCTTCACCAGCAGGGCGTGGACACCCGCTTGACGCGAACGGTAAGCGACGACTACACCGCTTTTTGCACCATCATGACCGACCTCGGTCATAACCAGATCACCAGCTTCTACCCAGGCGCGATGAGCCGCGATGGGGAGATCTCACTGGCAGACATCCCCACTGAGGAGGTGGCGATGGTAGTGATCGCCCCCACCGAGCCGGTGGCAATGATCAAATGGGCTTTGGAATGCCAGGCCAAAGGTCTTCCCTATCTCTTCGACCCGGGGATGCAGATCCCCCGTCTCTCCCGAGAGGACCTGGTGCTTGGTGTCAACGGCGCCCGGATCCTGGTGATGAACGAGTACGAGTACTCGATGATGCAGAACAAGACCAATCTCAGCAAAGAGGATCTGCTGCGGCGGGTGGAGATCCTGGCCATTACCTGCGGTGATCGCGGCTCGACGCTCACCCGCGGAGAAGAGGAAGTCCCGATCCCAGCCGCACAAGCAGTTGAGGTGGTCAATCCGACCGGGGCGGGGGACGCCTTCCGCGCCGGCTTGTTGAAGGGTTACCTGGAAGGCCGCCCACTTTCCGTCATGGGCCGCTTCGGCAGCGTCACCGCCGTCTACGCGGTGGAACACCAAGGCGCCACTGAACACAGTTACACGATCGATGAGTTCCTCCAGCGCTACCGCGATAACTTCGGGCCGGTCGCCTGGAGGGGGGAAGCTGCGGTTTCGCAAGGGGGTAGTGCCTCTCGCCGGAAGTCACCCGTTCGTTCCGCTCTCCAACCAAAAACCCTGTAATGCTTTCTAAGGTCGTCCTATTCATTGCCCGGGGAGCAAGCTAATAGTAGAGGACTTTCGATCACTGGAAGACTGTAAATAATCAACCCGTTGAACGCACCGCCTCCAGAAAAGCGGCCAACTTGCGCTCATCCAACCGCCCCCTTGTGCGCACCCCGCTGCAAACATCCACAGCGAAGGGGCGAACGGCTTGGATGGCCTCCCCCACGTTGCCCGGGTTCAGGCCGCCGGCCAGGATCACCGGGACGCTGACCGAATCCCGAATGCGCCGGCTGATCCGCCAATCGTGAGTGCGGCCGGTCCCGCCCAGTTCCTTCACCGCCGAGGCAGGGTTGCCGGAATCAAGGAGGAGCGCATCAATCATACAGCCCCCGGCAGGGAGTAGCGCTACATCCTCCGCCTCTGCCATCGAGACTTCCCCGCGGACATGGATCACCTGCAGCAGGGAGATCCCCGGCAAAGCCTGCCTCAGCAAAGCGTGAGCTCCCCTGGGAAGAACATCCACCAACTGGATCGCCTGGGTTCGACAACGCCGGTGTTGTGCTTCGATGACTACCGGATCTTGCTCAGAGGTCAAGACAACGGAGGTAACAAAGGGAGGAATCCTCCGGGCGATGGCAGCAATCTGTTTCTCCTCGATCGGGCCCGGCCCGCTGGGCATCCAGGAGACCAATCCCAGGGCTGAGGCGCCGTAGCGGATGGCCAGTTCCGCTTCCTCCAGATCCTGGATGCAGCAAATCTTGACACGAGTGATCATCTCTTCCCCTTTACTATCAAGCGAAATATTCATACTTCCAAAAAAGCATCCCATTCAATGCCAAGTTGCTTTTGGCAGATTTGAGGGTTCCAATCTGGAGATCACGGTTTCCCCCATCGGGCAATATTGTGGCACGTCCAACCCTCGGGTTATACCACTCCCAGTGAGAACCATCACCCCGTCTAGGGAGTTCTTCGCAGTCGAGGACAATTGGCTTTCGGATCGCATCGCGATAAATCATCGAGTTGAGATGAGAGCTTCAAGCCAGACAGGGCTTGCTGTGTCGGAAATCTGAACATTTCTAGGCAATTCCCATGCCAAATCCTGATACATTTCAATGGTGGCTTCGAGAGCATCTTGAACGTTTTCGAGCGCCTCTTCGATCGTATCCCCTTCAGTAATCAATTCGGGCAAAAGAGGCGAAGTAACGGTAAAACCGCCTTCAGGCTGAGGTGC
>CAYXFH010000136.1:0-5993 GCA_964464245.1 uncultured bacterium | reverse complement strand
AGAGGTGAAATATCTCCAGCGCCCTCCCATTCACCTGCAAATGAAGTGTATCACGATTTACGTGTATGGATCATAGGGCGCCAACTTCTGTGCAATTGTGCTGACTGGTCAACTCTTTCCCTACCTGAAATAAAAGGGCTTGCAGCATTCCATCCTTTCCGGCTTGCCATCTGACTTCTCCATCATGAAGCAACATAGCCTGGAGACCCACGTGCGAGAGGTGACGGTAGACCACGCCATCTTCCAACAAGCGATCTACGCGACTCCTGGTAGGCGATCCCTTCGCATCTACGCCCTGGACATGACCGATCGCCAACAAACCGAGCAAGCTTTGCGCGTCTCCGAACAGCGCTATCGCATCTTGGTGGAACGAAGCTTGGCGGGTGTCTTCCGCACCACGCGCGACGGCCGGATTCTGGACTGCAATGACGCTTTCGCCCAGATTTTAGGTTTCCGCTCGCGCCAGGAGATCCTTTCCCACCCGGCTCAGGTGTTCTATATGAACCCCCAGCATCGGGAAGCGTTCATTCGCCGGCTTACTCTGGAAGGATCACTTACCGACATCGAACAGCAAGTGCGGCGACGAGACGGGGTGGAGGTCTGGATCCTGGAGAATGCCAGCCTGATCGTAGGCGAGAGTGGGGCTATGATAACCATCCAGGGAACGGTGATCGACATCACGCAACGGAAGATATCCCAACAATTGCTGGAAGAGACCTTGGTCAAGCTGTCCCAACGTCTGGAGCAGACGGTGCAGGCGCTGGCCACCTTAGCGGAGATGAAAGATCCCTATACCGCCGGCCACCAGACCCACGTTTCCCAACTGACCGGCGCCATCGGCCGGGAGATGAAGTTGGACGGAGAGACCCTGGAGTGCCTGCGGGTGGCGGCGACTTTGCACGACCTGGGCAAACTGTACGTTCCGGCGGAGATCCTCAGCAAACCCGGCAAGCTCAACGCGCTGGAGTTCAGGATGATCCAGACCCACTCTCAGGTGGGTTATGAGATTCTGAAAGGGATCGACTTCCCTTGGCCGGTGGCCGAGATCGTCTTGCAGCACCACGAACGCATGGACGGTTCAGGATACCCACGCGCCATGAAGGGTGAGGAGATCCTGTTGGAAGCCCGCATCATCGCAGTAGCAGATGTCGTTGAGGCGATGTCTTACCATCGCCCTTACCGTCCCGCCTTGGGCGTGGATAAAGCCCTGGAGGAGATCCGCAGCCATCGCGCAACCCTCTTTGACGAAGAAGTGGTAGCTGCCTGTCTGCGTATCTTCGAGACAGGTGAATTCCGCTTCCAGAACTGACCTCGGCCTCGCGCCGAGTGAGGACCACTTGGACAAGTTCGGCCGGGCCTGAATCGGCCCGGCCGGAAGAGAAAGGGGAGAGGGAAAAAGGCTGGTTTAGCCGAGGATGGCTTGAAGATCCTCTTCGGGGGTGGTGATCGGTTGGATTTGGAATTTGTCCACCAGAACCTGCAGTACCCCCGGAGAGACGAAAGCGGGTAGCGTAGGGCCGAGGCGGATCTTGCGGATGCCTAGGGAGAGCAAAGTAATCAGGATGCAGACGGCCTTTTGCTCATACCAGGAGAGAACCAGGGAGAGAGGAAGGTCGTTCACCGTGCAGCCGAAAGCATCGGCCAAGGCGGAGGCGATAACCACAGCCGAGTAGGCGTCGTTGCATTGGCCGCAATCTAAGAGGCGCGGCAAGCCGGCGATGGTTCCGAAATCGAGCGTGTTGAAGCGGAACTTCCCGCAGGCCAGGGTGAGGATGGCGCAATCGGCAGGGATCTTCTGGGCCAGCTCGGTGTAGTAGTTTCGTCCGAGCTTGGCTCCATCGCAGCCGCCGATCAGGAAGAAGTGGCGCAGTTTGCCGTCCTTGACGGCTTGAACGACCTGCCCGGCTACTCCCAGGACAGCGTCATGACCGAAACCTACGAGGATTTCCTTTCCAGAAATCTCTTCTGGAAAGCCACCGGCTTGGAGAGCGGCCTCGATCACCGGACGGAAGTCCTTCTTCCCCGTCGCGTCGGCCGGGATATGCGTCACGCCCGGCCAGGCCACCAAACCGGTGGTGAAGATCCGGCCCTGGTAGGCCTCTCGCGGCTTCTGGATGCAGTTGGTGGTCATCAGGACAGCGCCCGGGAACTCGGCGAATTCCTTCTGCTGATTCTGCCAGGCAGTGCCATAGTGACCGGCCAGGTGAGGGTACTTCTTCAGGTTGGGGTACCCGTGAGCCGGCAGCATCTCGCCGTGGGTGTAAATCTGGATGCCGCTTCCATCTGTTTGCTGAAGCAGCGTCTCCAAGTCCAGCAGATCGTGCCCGGAGACAAGGATGGCGGGGCCTTTGCGGGCGCCCAAACTGACGGGCGTAGGGACCGGCGCGCCGAAGTGTTGCATATATGCGGCATCGAGGATTTTCAGGCAGCGCAAGTTGACCAACCCGAACTCCATGGTCAAGGCCACCAAGTCATCCGCGGTCAGGGTGTCGTCAAGCAACGAGGCCAACCCTTTGTGGAAGAAAGCGTTGACCTCCTCATCCTCTTGCCCCAAGATGGCGGCATGGTCGGCATAGGCGGCCATCCCCTTCAATCCGAGCAACAGCAACTCGCGCAGACTGCGCACATCCTCGGGCAGGGTCGGGTTGGCGAGGATGCCGACCAGGCTGCCCTGGTCAAGCAAGCCTTGACGGTTGGCAGCGGGCATCCACCGGGCAGCCGCTGGCGCTTCTCCGCTATAAGGATGATGCTCGTGTTCCTCATAAGCCCGTAAGAAACGCTCTTTCAGTTTTTCCCTGAGATCGAAGGATCGCCGGACGAAATCCTCCACCTGGTCGGCATCGAAGTTGACGTTGGTGATGGTGGTGAAAAGCCCTTCCATCAGGAAACGGTCGGTTTGGTGATCCACCACGCCCAGCTCTCGGGCCATCCGGCCATAGAAGGCGATCCCTTTCAGGCTATGGATCAAGAGATCCTGCAAGGTGGCCACTTCGGGGCTCTTGCCGCAAACCCCCTGGATTGTGCAGCCCTTCCCGGCCGCAGTCTGTTCGCACTGACGACAGAACATGTTCATGCCTCCTTTAACGCTTCAGAAGTTTGGGAAACCTCGTTCTCAGGGCTGCGCAGGGTAGCCGGGGATGAGCATGAGCCCATCTCTTCCAGCAGCGAAGCCAGGGTGATGGCGCCGAACTGCTCCTCCACCGCCCGGCGGATTACCTCGATGCGCCGGCGCAAGACGCAGGTGGCGCGGTTCGGGCAGATCTCGTGGTGAAAAAGGCAAGTAGCTATTTCCACCTCTCCTTGAAAGAGATTGATCACTTCCAGAAGAGGCACTTGCGCGGGGTCTTTGCTGAGCTGCAGGCCGCCCTCGGCGCCCTCGCGGGAACGCACCAATCCCTCGCGCACCAGCACGCCCAGGATTTGGCGCACGAAAGTGAGAGGAATCCCTTCCGCCTCGGCGATGCGTCGCGAAGGGATCCAATCCCCCTGGTGCTTGGCCAGATGAAGGAGGGCTCGCGTGGCGTAGTCGGTGTTCTTGGTCAGCAGCTTCATAACTACGATAGTATCCATCTTAGTTAATTGAATGTCAAGAGGGTAGCATTGCAAAACCTCCTCAATTCTCTTCAACGAAACACCCTGCCGGGGGCTATCATGCTGCCGGGGGCTATCTCCTCTCCATCCTTTCCATCAAGCAATCTCCGCCTCTTCCTTCCTTGCCGCTTCGGCTCTAGAATGAGGACAATCGCTGCGCAGTCGGGAATGCGCTGGAAAAGGAGGACCGATGGTGCAAAAAGGCGAAAGGTTTGTCCAACGACCCAAGTCTCTGGATCACCGACTGCTTCCTCGTGGAAGCGGCCCAGGTACGTCGTAGGCCCTGATGCCCCTTCGCTGGAGTGACGTGATCTACGGCCCGGTCTTCTCGCGTCGACTGGGCCGTTCCTTGGGGATCAACTTGCTGCCAAGGCCGCGCAAGACTTGCTCCTTCGATTGCGTCTACTGTGAGCATGGTCTTACCGACATCCTCACTCTAGCCCGCGGCAGCGTGATCCAACCAAGCGGGGAAGGTTTTCCCGACGCTGTGTACGTTCTGGAAGCGGTGGAAGCAGGCTTGACGAGATACTCCAGCTTGGACCACCTTACCTTCTCCGGCAATGGCGAACCTACCTTGCACCCCCACTTCATGACGATCGTTGAAGGGGTTCGCGCCTTGCGTAACCGCCTCCGCCCCTCCTTGCGCCTGGCTGTTTTCTCCAACTCCACCACAGTCATGCGCCCCGAGATCCTTGAAGCGCTTGCCCTCGTCGATGCGCCAATCTTGAAACTAGACGCCGGCGATGAAGACACCTGGCGTGCGATCAACCGTCCGCCTCCCGGTATCGCCCTGGATAGAGTGTTGGAGGGTTTGTCCCTGGTCCCCAATCTGGCGCTGCAGTGCCTATTCCTGGACGGAGCGGTTCAAAACGTGCGCGGCCGGCCGTACCAAGCCTGGTTAGAGGCGGTGGGACGAGTCCGCCCCAAAGCGGTGCAGATCTACAGCTTGGACCGGCCCACTCCGGAGCACGGCCTACAGGAGGTTCCCTTGGAAGAACTGACGCGCATCGCCCGCGAGGTCTTCGAGCGCACCGCCATCCCAGCCCAGGCTTACTGAGAGTATCTCTGTCATCCTCAGGCATCCGTCTTGTTCAGTCGGCTTGGAGGCGGAGGCAATGCAGCGCGAGACGAGAACAGCCGAACCCCCGTAAAGCAGAACCTTATGTCATAATGAAGAGGCGGTTCAGCCGCTATTCCCGCAAGGAGGATATTGGACAATGCTAAAACGGATCCTGATTCTTGGGATGCTCGGCGTCTTGGTTTTTCTCATTCCCTTCCCAGCCTCGGTTAGTACGACAGCGGAGGGTGCGACAATAGAGAGCGTGACCTTAGCGCTGGAGATCGGCTCGACGCAATTGCTGCAGAATGACCTGACCATTTCCATGGATGTGGCGCCTTTCTTGGAGAACGATCGAACTTGGGTCCCACTGCGTTTCGTCTCCGAGTCACTCGGCGCGCAAGTTACCTGGAACCAGGAGCAACAGCAGGTTACGATTCAACAGAATGGGATCGAGTTGACCCTGCAGATCGGCTCGCAGACGCTCTGGGTCAACGGAAACCCTGGGGAGATGGATGTGGCCCCTTTCCTGCGCAGCAACCGGACCTGGGCGCCGCTGCGCTTTGTGGCCGAGAACCTGGGAGCCACTGTTGGCTGGCAGCAATACAACCAGCGGGTGGTGATCCGCAGCGGCCTCTTCGCCGAGGCGACCCTGGCTTTTGTTCGGGAGGGCGAACTAACGCTAAAGGATCTCTCGATGGGGGCTGCCGGAGCCGAGAGGGTATTGGCCCGGGGAGGAATCGAAGGCCCCTTGGCCTGGTCCTGGGACGGGACCCAGATCGCCTATTACCGTATCCAACCGATCAGCGAGATGAGCTTCGCCCTGGAAGTGGAAGCGCTGAACCTGCTGGATGGGACAACGCAGACCGTGGTTCGGCGAGAAACAGCCTACGGCGGCCTGAAGCCACTCTCTTTTCATCCGGATGGCCGTCACCTGCTATTTGATGAAGCCACTTCGGATGTCTCCGGGACGCTCTGGTGGGTTCCTCTCTATCCCAGCGAGATGAGCTTGATCGTCCCCGAGGGCGAGGTGGTAAAAGGAGTTTTCTCAGCCAGCGGGGCCTTACTTACAATGGAATACAGCGAAAGCGAGGGAGCGGGCGTGGAGTTGGTGGTCTCGGACGAGGCAGGAGAAATGCGCCGCTTGCCGTTCGGCGAGGCTGCCTTCGACTCCTCCGGCAATCGCCTGGCTGTCGTCAATGGGGCAGTCCGCATCTATGATCTGCTCGACTTCAATGCGGATCCCTCCCTCTTCATCTCCCCGATGCCCTTCGATGGCAGATCCTGTTGGTCGGATGATGGCATGCTCCTCGGTACTGCGAACGCTAATGGAGTCTACGCCCTG
>CAYXFH010000135.1:0-10759 GCA_964464245.1 uncultured bacterium | reverse complement strand
GCAAGCGACAAGTCATGGATGAAATGACTTCCGCTACCCGCGCTCGGGTGGAGGAGCTGCTAGCCCAGTTGCAACGAGAGATTCAAGTTTGACCCCAAACGTTCTTAAGGCACTTGGGTGGCGTAGCGGTCCCAGCCGGCCAGCAGTTCATGCACCACCACGCTGCCCACGCGGTGCGCCGACTCCAAGGCCAGGTCCAACCCGCTGTACTCGGAAAGCAGGCTGTCGGCGGCGCTGGTCCCCGGCGGCGGAAGGCAGAAGTTGCTGCCGCTGCGCAGGATCAGCAACCGGTCGAAGTCCACCAACCCATTTTGTGCGGACCGCTCCATCGAGTTGGCCACGTTGTGGTCCTCACAATCGGTCATCACGAAATTCCCCTGCCCACCGGTAAAGAGAGACACCCAATCGTTGGCCCAGTTGGTCATCGCCTGGCCGTGCCAGAACCGGCTGGAGCCTAGATCGTCCCCCAATAGCACGATTGGCGGTTGTTGGGCGGCCGGCCAAGAGGTGTATTTGGCCCGTTGTGCCTGGGCCGTCAGGCTATCCGGAAGGGTCAGGCTGCCGGTGAGGGAGAAAGCCCAGTCCACCAATGAGCTGTTAAGTTCCCAGGCCATCACCTTGGGCGTCCAGCCGGCATCCTTCGGTTGCTGGCCAGGACGAGTGGCGCCGATCGGCAGGATCCCATAGGGCCAGTCGCTGGGGATCTCGCGGGAATCAATCTCAAAGGCGATGTCCCCGTCCACTACCCAACGGACCCAAGCGGCGCTGCCGATGCTGGCGTCCTCCGGATCCACCCCGGCGATCCCGGCCATCAGCCAATAAGTTTGGGAGAAGTCGAAGCGTGAGTCCTCAATCAGAGATTCCAACTGCACGTCGCTGCGGCCGGTGGTTCCGATGACTGCAGCGAAGAGGCCCTCCTCATTGAAACGAAGCGGCCTGTCAAGGCCCGGCACGGTGAGGCTGCGGGTCAAGTTTTCCCGCTCCACCCAGAACTGGAACTCGCCCGGCTGGTCACCGGTGTCCTTGAGGATCTCGAAGGTGCATAGCACCATCACCTTGGGGGCGAAACGCTCGCTTGGTTGCGGCCCGACGCAAGCCGTCACCCCCATTATGGCGATACACAACACCATCGCCAATAGCCCGCTTGTTCTCATCATTTTGCACCTCAAGAGGAGAATATCTCAGCATAAGACATGCTGCTTCGGATGTTCTGTGACGCAGGCTAGGAAAGCCTGGGCAAAGGGATCCGGCAGCCGGACGAGTCCCCCGCCGAGAGGAGTGGAGTGAGATTAGTCCGCCCGCTCCTCCATGCCGGCGATTAGAATTTGAAGAAGACCCAGGAAGGACGGGATCTCCCGGTAGATAGCCTGGGCGATCTCTTCCCGATAGGTATGTGTGGTGTCGTTGCGCCGGTCGGTCATCTCTAGGCAGCGGGCTGTCTCCTCCTCTGTCAGTAGGCCAAGACGGAGAGCTTCCCGAAAACAGGATTTCGGTGAATTGCAGAGGATTCCCTCCCTCTCCTTGAGATGCTCGCGCAACGCTTTCCAGGTCGCCTCGAAGCTGTACTCGAAACGTTGGATAGTGGCGTCGCGGATGATTATGGAGAACTCCATTTCGACGATCTCTGCCAAAGTGGCCACCGCCTTGCTCGCTTCCTCCAGCCTGAGGCTCAGTTCTGCCATAAGATCCCCTCTTGCAAGACCTTCTCCCGAAAAGCCGGGGAGACTTCAGCCAGGTTGACCAGTTCTATCACGTAGGGGATGGGCATCTCCTCCAGTTGCACGCGCAGGGGAGCCAGTCGCAAGGGAAGAGTGGGATCGGCGGGGAGGATGCCGATATCTACGTCAGAGGCGGGGGAATGGTCTCCTCGGGCGCGCGAGCCAAAGAGGAAAACCCGCACATTCTGCCCCCGCAGGGCAGCCAGCACGGTTCGTCTCACCTTCTCCATCCAAGCCTGCGCTCCGTCGATCATACCCTCATTGTATCAAACAGAAGGTCGCCTGCGGTACCCGGCCTTGTTTACCCAAGCCCATGAGTTTCCAGAGGCGCTTCTCGCTGAATTCCCTCCAACAGCAGGCGCATAGCGTACCGCAGCACAGCCGGCCAATCGGCCTGCTGAGTATCCAGCAAGACCTGCAGCAACAGCCCCATCCCCAGCCCGATCGCGACCCGGGCGGTGGATCTGGATTCCACCGGCCTCAGGAATCCTTCCTGGACACCCTTTTCAATAAAGCCGGCGAAGAGGTCCAGGAAGCGGTGAAAGTAGCCGATCGAGGCAGCCCAGACCTTGGGATCGCGCATGGCCTGGGCCCAAAACTGCAGCAGCAATTGGAAGCGGCCGCCGGCATCGCGGCAGACTTCCTCAGCCAGCGCATCCAGCCGCGCCAAGCCCTCCGGCAGACTTCCGGCCACATTGATGGCTTGACGCAACTGCTCTTCCAGCCCCTCCATCCACCGCTCCAGCAGCGCCTGGAAGAGCTGTTCCTTGTTGGCGAAGTGGTAAAAGAGGGTGCCCTTTGCCACCCCGGCCCGCTGGACGATCTCCTGTAGGGAGGTGGCGTCGTAGCCACCTTGGGCGAAGCATTCGGCCGCTGCTTCCAACAAGCGGAGGCGGGTTTCCTCTCCCCTTCCCGGGTTTTTGCTGCGCTGTTCCATGGCGGCCTCCTGAATCGTTTCTGTCATTGTCCTCCATCCCTGACTGGGGAGCCAATTCCGGCGCACATTCCCGCCGTGGGGGGTGAGTCGAACACGATCTTACCCCCCATGAGTGATTGCCAAACCAGTTTATCTTCGGCTGGGCCACCAGTTCCATCGTCCCAGCAGGGCGGCCAGGGCCGGAACCAACAGCGACCGCACCAGGAAGGTGTCAATCAACACACCGAGGGCCACAGCCAGGCCGATCTGCATCAACATGCGGATGGGGGAGAAGGCCAGCGCGGCGAAGGTCCCGGCCAGGATCAGGCCGCAGGAGGTGATGACGCTGCCGGTATAGACGGTGGCGCGGCGGATCCCCTCGTGCAGATCGCCGCAGCGGGCTGTCTCTTCGCGCACCCGTGACATGAGGAAGATGTTGTAATCCGAACCCAAGGCCACCAGCAAGACGAAGACCAGAATGGGGAGGGCATAGTTGACCCCGCCGAAGCCCAGCCAATGTTGGAAGATCAACGCCGACAAGCCCATGGTGGTTCCGTAGCTGACGATGACGGAGAGGGCCAGGTAGAGAGGGGCAACCAGGCTGCGCAGGAGCAGGACCAAGACCAGGAAGACGGCGACAACCACTACGATCTGCACCTTGAGGAAATCTCGATCCACTGTGGAACGCATGTCGCTGGCCATTGCCGCCACCCCGCCAACATACGCGGCCAAGTTGCCCGGAGTTGCCCCAGCGAAGGAGGGGAGCTCCTCGGCCAAGACTGCTTTTACCTGCTCGCTGGTCTCCAGCGCCGGAAAGGAATAGGGGTCGTCCTGCAAGAGAACGGAGAGTTGGGTGGCCGAGCCGTCCGGCGCGAAATAGTGATCCACCATCTGACCCAACTGGGGGCTTTCTTGGAGAAAGGAAGCGGGGATCAGATACGCAGCCTCTCCGGCCAGTGCAGAGGCAGTTTCCGTCAACCCCTCGCGCAACAACCGCAGGTCCCCTTCCACTGCAATACGGGCCGCTTCCGCCTCTTCTTTCCCGGCGTTCTGCGGCAGGAAGTAGAGGGGTTGACCAGCCAGCGACTCCTGCAGCGACTGCAGAGAAGAGGACAGCGCGAATAAGACCTGCTGCAATTGGAGCATCCCAGCCTGCGGCAGCATGTTCTGTTGCGCGCCGGACTGCTCAGCGAAAGCCGCGGCCAGCTTCTCGATCCCGACTGTGGCTGCCAGCCCCTCCGTCCAAGCGGATGCCGTCTTCACCTGGGGAAAGGCGCCGCCCAGTTCCTCCAGATAGACTCGCAGCTCGGTCAATCCTGCCAGGCCGGTGTTCCCTGCAAGCAAGGCGGCAGGATCCTGCAAGCTGCTTGCTAATCCCTGGAGGCGCTCCCCCATCAAAGCCAGTTGATGATCCACCCTGGCCGACAGAAGCAGCTCATCGACAGCCGTAGACAGCCCTCGCAACTCTTCCCAAGTTTTTTGGAAGGGAGCCGTTCCAGCCAGGGAAGGGAAGGCCGCCTTCAACTCCTCCAGGTAGGCGCGCAGCGGCGCCAGTTGGCCGGATGCTCCTCCGTTGGCGGCCAGGGCGGCGAGTTCGCTGGACGTGGAGGGAGAAGCGAACTGTGGCAGGGAAGCGCTGGCTGCGCGGAGCTGCTCGCTGACCTGGAATGCTGTCCGAGCTTGGAGATCGGCTGAGGGTTGCAAGGCGCTGCGCACAGCGCTGACGCCGGGGATCCCCTCCAACTTGCGGGTCAAGGCGGCCAGCGAGGCGAGGGCCGCAGGATTGCGCAGGTCATCGTCCCGGGAAGTCAGGATGACCTCGAGAGGCGCCATCTCCCCAGCGGGGAAGTGTTCCCCCAGCAAGGCAAAACCGCGAGCTGAATCCATCTTGGGCGGGATCTCGCCGATCAGATCGAAGCTGGTGCGCATTCCCAGCCAGGCCGGATAGGGCGCCAGGAGCAGCAGCAGGACAACGCCGACCACCCATGCCGGCTTTCGCGTAACCAGGCGGCCGACCCACTCCCAATTGATCAGACCCCTCTTGCCATCCTGCCGTTCCATGCGCTTGTGAAACGGCCAGAAAAGCATGCGGCCGAAGAGGAAAAGCAGCGAGGGGGTCAGGGTCAGCGCCGCCATCACGGCGATGAGAATACTGAGGGCCATGGCCGGGCCGTTGCTGCGGATCATGCCGAAGGAAGCCACCAGCATCCCCAGCAGGCCCAGGATCACCGTCCCGGCGCTGGCCAACAGGACCGGGGCCATCCGTTGGGTGGTGCGGAGGATAGCGCCACTGCGGCCTCCAGGACCGGACAGCTCCTCGCGAAAGCGCGAGACCAGGAAGAGCACATAGTCAGTGCCGGCCCCGAAGACCAGCACCACCGTCAACGCATCCAGCATCGAGGATAACTGCATGTTGCCCGAGGCGATCCAACCCAACAGCCCTCGCGCCACCAGGGCGGCCAGAGCGACGGTGATCAACGGCACCAGCGAGGCGACCGGGGATTTGTAGACCAGCAGCAACACCGCAACCACCAGGATGATGGTGACCCAGGTGGTTTGGCTGGTGCTGTCCAGGGTGGCGGTCATCATGTCCTTGCCCATGGCAGCGGAACCGGTGAGAGCCACTTCCAAACCAGCCGGCTTGTTCTCTTGAACGTGGGCGCGGATGGCTTCCACGGCAGCATTGGTCTCTGCGGAGTAGCCGGAGCTGGAGAAATCCACTGAGATCAATAAAGCCTGGCCGTCCTGGCTGGTCATCACTGCCTGAAGCTCTGCCTTCTCCAGCGGCGAGAGGACGCGTTTCACCTGGGGTGGCGCAGCGGGAGAGATCAGCCATCGTCCGAGCTGGGTGGCGTATTCCCGATCTGCAGCAGTAAGTCCGCCCGGATTGGAGAGGACCAGAAGCCCCTGTCCCTCGGCCACCTGGTCGGGAAATTTCTCCTTCAAGACGGCCTGGGCATTCAACGCCGCCGAATCCCCGGGAAGGAAGGCTGTCTCGTCCATCACGCCGCTCTGGCTGAGGGAGGGGGCGAAGATAGAGAGCCCAGCGGCCATGACGCCCCACAGCAATATCACCACGACCCACAAGCGATAGCGGAGGAAGGCGCGGACCGCCCGACGCATCCATAATTTCGCCATTCATTTTCCCTTTCTGCGCGTTTTCGCGCCACCGGCCTCTTATTATTTATACTGACCGGTCGGTACATATAATAGCAGAGACCACAGAGATTGGGAATACAAGGAGAAAGAACTGCACGAGGAATTATTACGGCGCTTCGCTTGACGGCTAGATCTTGACTTCCTAGGGGAGAAGCGGTTTGCTGAAGCGTGCCAGGTCAGCATTGGAAAGTCAGGCCGGCAAGGAGGGTGTGCGAGATGTACGCGGCGGCAGTTCTTGTTGCAGCCTATCTGATGGGGTCGGTTCCCACCGCCCTCTGGGTCTCGCGCGCTATTGCCCAGGGGGATATTCGCCAGATGGGCGATGGCAATATGGGCGCCCGCAACGTTAGCCGCACACTGGGAGTGGGAGCGGGCGTGCTGGTGGCTGTCATCGATTTCTGCAAGGGAGGTTTCGCTGTGCTGTTGGCGCAAACGGCCGGCCTGCCGCTGGGCTGGCAGATGGCTGCTGGGACCAGCGCCGTGTTGGGCCATGATTTTCCAGCGTTCGCCGGCTTCCATGGCGGGCAAGGCTTTGCCTCCACCTGCGGCGTTTTCCTCGTCCTGATGCCGCTGGAGACGGTTATCGGTTTGCTCGCTTTTGCTTTGGTGTACGCCCTCTCTCACCACTCTGACCTCAGCGCTGGCAGCGGGATGGGGTTGACCTTCCTCTTGGGGATCGTGCTGGGCCGCCCGTGGTTACTTTTGGTCTACGTGGTGATGATGTTCCTGCTGATCCCGGCCAAGACTTTCCTCTTGGACACCCCTCAACGCCAGAGAGTGCAGCGTCAGCGCCAGCGCATCGGCCACTGACGACGGGCTGCCGCATGCTTGTCTGTAGCTGCAATCCCCGTCAATCCAGGCAGCAGGACTGCCGCAGTTAAGCGCTCTTTCTTCAAGCGTTGGAAATGGAGAGTCCCCCAACCCCGTTTCCGGGTTGAGGGATTCTCTGGGTTCTCTTACTCTTAGGTTTGTTGCGGGTGAGCGATGAGGAATAAGTAGGGGGAGGGATCGAAGGAGGCGCAGTTCCGGGTCCGCAGGGAGCGAGCTCTTAAATTGCGTGTCCGGCGCTCAGCCGCCAGGTCATTCTTCATCTGCTCAGCTCGCTGGCCGAGGGTGGCCGCCAGGTCGATTTCAGGATCGTCAGTAGAAGTCAAAAAGCTCATGTCCCAAGAACGAGGCAAAGCGTTCTCGACAGGTGCGAAAGGATTCCTCCCGGATCCGGATTTCCATGGGGAGCAGCAGATTTCTTTCTATAAATTGGATTTTGGAGAAATCCAAACGGGAGTAGTATGGCAACTGAGGTATATGGGGCGGTAATACGATCGAATCATCTCGTTCGGAAAAGCGGGCGACTTCTTCCTGTTCGAGATGGGTCAACCCAACGACCAACAAGGAGCGATGAGTTTCACAATGAGCTGCCTTGGAGACAAGAAGGACAGGCCGCAACTTGGATCGAAGCACCAGCCATTCTTCAAAATCTTGATCCGGCTTTTGAAAAAAACCAGGCATACCGGGTTGATACGGACGCACTATCGCAGAGGCTGATGTCTTAGTTAAGTCCGCTGCATTGACGTGCGCGATATGAAGAGGTGCTGCCAGAATTGGAAAAACTGTGCGGTAAAGCGCTCCTGGCCGCATTGGGGAGAGCACTGGTTGATATATCTCAAAGTGTGAACCAATCAAGGCTTTTCGATCAAATCAATTGGTAGAATAAGAGTTTGGAAGGGGGGATCTTTGAGCTGGTGTTCGCGTTGATCTGCCTGACTGTCGCCGGTTTCTTTACAGGTGTCCCGATAGATTGCTTGATATTTTCGGGCAGCTTGCAATAGCGGGTTTTGCTCTGAAGAAGATGCGGGTGGAACCGGTGTGATCTCCTCCGAAGAGTGGTTCTGCTGGTTGAAAATTGTTCCGTATGTGATACCCACTGCATAGTGGGACTTTTCCTGAATCGCCATGTTAGCGATCCTCCTTATTCTGAGAATCGATAAGCACTGGTATAACCAATGAACCAGCGTTCTTTCCATCGAATAGTGCTTCAATCCGATATTCTCCTGCCACTCGCACGGGGAGGTTCTCATAATAAATAACTAGTTCCTCCATCGCATTTGCGCGTGGAAACGCAAACGAGCCCTTAAATTCACTGAGAAGAATTCCTTCAGGGTTCAAGATACGGAGGATGTGATGGTGCTCCCCGTCTGAACTGCCCTGCCAGCGGAGAAAAAGATAGAAGCTAGCCACCGCCGGTAAAGAGGAAAGGTGGATAGAGGTGAAAACACCTTTCAGCGTTTTCTTGCCACGTTCCCCCTGTTCCACGGAATCGACAAGGAGGACTGCTTGTAGGACGCTTGTTTCCAGTTCAATCATTCTATATACTCCACGATAATTATAAATGAGAAGTGTTCATCTGCAAAGGAAAAAAGGGTCAGCTCTCTTTCTCTTAGGTTTGCTGCGGGTGAGCGGTGAGGAGCTTCCGTTATCTTGCTCTCCTCTGTTCGTTTTTTCTTTCTGGAGGCATCATTTCACAGGTGAGAGGCATATATCAAACTCTTGATAAATTCTGTGAAAATATTCTTCACAATTCTGTAATGATGATAGGGACAGCCGATCGCTGTCCTGGATTTCTGTCAAGTATCTCCGCTTCTTGCTGATCCAGCTATTAGACGGTTCCATTTCTCTCGGAGCGCGGGCACTCACTTCTGAATCTAACCATACAAACAACAGAGCGCCCCATGCGGGCACTCTGTAGATGGTTAGCGTTTACGAAGAATGGTTTTGCAGCGGTCCTTCAAAAGATACGATGTGACGCTCTTCAGATGAGGCGTTTTCTTCGCAGGATCCACGAACTACCCGCACCCAGGAGGGCAAGGGAGAGAAAAACTAGCGCCCAGGGGTTCATACTGGGCATAGTGGCCGGATCCCCTCCCAGGGCGAAGGGGGTGCCGGTGAGGAGAGATGCGTCAATGGAGAAGGTAAAGCTGTGATCGATGGTGTCGAGCGTCCCGGGCACATTGACCCACCCCGTCCCACTCCAGCGGAAGAAGACAAAAGTCTCCTCCCCCAGTTGGCGATTGAAGTGCAGGACGATGGTCAGAGTTTCGCTGATGCCGTCCTTGCGGATGTCGAAGAAGAGGGCGGAGCGCTTGCCCGTCCCTTGGCTGAATTGGTTCAGGTCGGGGTCGCTGGTGTTGGTGGGAGTCAATGGGGTCACCCAAAGGGCGCCGGTACCGCTGCCGCCGGAGATCTCCAGCCAAGGATCGGAGGTGATGAGGATGGAGGCGCCGCCGGTGTACGGGAAGAGGGTGGAGGTGATGGTGAAGAAGGCAGGAGAGCTGTCCTGGCAGTCCGCTTCCGCCACTTGGATCTTGGCGTTGATGGCGCCGGGGCCGCTGACCGTCCAGTTCCAGGAACCGCTGCTGGCAGTGATGCTGAGGGCTGAGGTCAGCGTCTCGGTGAAGTCGATGCCATTACGAGCCAGGAAGATATTCATGCTGGCTGGGGTAATATCCCAGACCAGGTCGGTGGAGGTCCAGGCAATGGCGTGCAGCGAGCCGATCGTCCAAAGCTCCCCGCTGACAGGGGAGGAAAGGTTGATCTGCGGGTCACGCAGGCGGAAGACCGCCGCGGATTGGACGGACTGGCCACTGCCGGAGACTCTCACCAGGGCTTGGGAAGTGCGGGTGCCGCTCGCCGTCCATGAATATGGACATTGAGAAGGTGTCGTCGTAGTCAAGGTCTCCCAAGTAGCCCCGTTGTCGCGGGAGAGTTCGATGGTCGTCGTCCCAGTGACCCCAGTGGAGGTCCAGGTGATGAGATAGACATGGCCGCGGATCCAATCTTCCCCGCCGACGGGAGAGGAGAGACACAGAGTGGCGATAATCGTCAAGAGGGCTGTGCCTGTGGCTGTCCCGTAGAGGCCGGTGTCGTTCATGTTGGAGCCCGTCACAGTCCACCTGCCGGCATTGCCGGGATGGTACACGTTATTGGGAGACCACGAACCGCTCGCCCCGGCCTCGATGGAGAAGGTAGTGGCGGGGGTCGCGTCGCCGCGAGAGTTGTTGAAGAAGTCAAAGCCTTCCGCTTGGTAGTTCTGTGTCTGGGTGGCGAGGATGCCGGCTTGCGAAGGGGTGAGTGTGAGGTACTGGAGGGCGCTTGGAGAGACAGTGAAAGAGACGCTCCCAACCTTACCGTCGCCGGTTACGGTCAGCGTTCCGCTTATCGCCTTGGTGATGGTCAGGGTGGGATCAGCCAGACCGGCGCTGAAGGGGATCGAAGTGGGAAAGACCGTTTCCTCGAATCCAGCCAGGTCAGCCGATGTGCCGGTGAAGGCGGTGACGACGTTCTGGTAGACATCGCGCGCCTCGATGTGGGCGGCGAAGCCCACCCCGGCGATCTGCGAGGAGATGGTTCCCCAACTGAAGTGGTGAAGTGCGGCAGGGGTGACTTCCAACAAGGCGGTGGAGCTCTTCCCGCTATGGTTGACCGTGACGGTCCAAAGACCGGCTTTGGATGAAGTGTAGGTGTTGGTAGGGCTCCAGGAACCGCCGGCGCTGGAGTCGATGGTGTAGCTTCCAAGGGAGGTCACATCCCAACTGTTGTTATAGACATCGTAGGCGGTCGTTGCATAAGTCCGCGACGTTCCCGCGACGATGGTGGCGCTGGCGGGGGAAAGGGAGAGATGGTCAACCGATACGGCGTGGGTGATGGTGAAGGCGCCCGAAGATCCTGATATGCCATTGCTGGAGAAAACTCGTACGACGCAGTTAGCGCTGGCAAGACCAGTAACGGTCCAAGTGAATGTACCTTGAGTGGCTGTTGTTGTCATCAAGGTTGCCCATGAGTCTCCTCCGTTTCGGGAGAGATCCACCGTGCAATTTCCGGTCACCCCAATGGAAGTCCAGACAATGGAAACCGGCTGGTTCACTGCCCAAGTGGCGCCGGGAGTGGGCGAAGTGACGGAAATGGTTGG
>CAYXFH010000134.1:0-7240 GCA_964464245.1 uncultured bacterium | reverse complement strand
CCTGCAGTTCCTGATCGAGGCCATTGTCCTCTCCACCACCGGCGGGTTGATCGGCATTGTCATCGGGTACATCGGTTCCGTCGCCATCGCCAACGTGGCTGGGTGGCCCCCGGTGATCAGCCTCAGCGCAGTAGGGCTGGGTTTCATCTTCTCGGTGGCGGTAGGGGTCTTCTTCGGTTTTTACCCTGCCCAGCGGGCAGCCAGCCTGAACCCCATCCAAGCGCTCCGTTACGAGTAATGTGGCTAAGTGGTTGAGTGGTTGAGTGTGATGGCAAAGTGAAAATCTATATTGATCTTTCTCAGTTCCTACTTAGTCACTCAGCCACTTAGTCACTTAGTTGATAGCCCCAGGCAGGGGGTTTTGCTATACTGCCGAGTAATAACATCACTCCCGTGAAAACGGGGAAAGGAAAGGGGTAACGCGAAATGGTTGCAGTATGGATTATTCTGGGCGTCATCGTCATCATCGTCATCTGGTTCATCGCCAGCTATAACGGCTTCATCTCCCTTAAAAAACGCATCGAGAACGCCTGGGCGCAAATTGATGTTCAATTGAAGCGACGGTATGACCTGATCCCCAATCTGATTAACACGGTCAAGGGTTACAAGGATTTCGAGCAGGAGACCCTGACCAAGGTCATCCAAGCAAGAGCGGCGGCGGTCAGCGCCACTACCATTCCCGACAAGATCCAGGCGGAGGGCGTCTTGACCCAAGCCCTGCGCGGCCTCCTGGCCGTGGCTGAAGCTTACCCGGACTTGAAAGCGACTCAAGAGTTCATGCAACTGATGGAAGAGCTGCGCAACACCGAAAACCTGATCTCCTTCTCGCGCCAGTTTTACAACGACTCGGTGATGACCTTCAACACGCGCATCGCCATGTTCCCCGGAAATATCGTGGCTGGGATGTTCGCCTTCAAGGCGGCGACCTTCTTCGAAGTAGCCGACACTGCCGAGCGCCAAGCGCCCAAGGTCGACTTCAGCAAGTAAACCTACTCCCAGGGGTCTGGGGGCAGGCACTTCGTTTCACTCGAAGGGTGGCGCGCTGTCGCGCCCTGGAGGTGAAGCCCGAACCCTTGGGGTTTTGACCAGCGGAGGGCACTAAGCGTGGCAGTCTTCAGCTTTTACGAGGAACAGCGCCGCAATATTACCAAGAGTTACCTGCTCATCTTCCTCTTTGTCGTGGTAATGGGAGCTTTTGGCCTCATCATCGACTATCTCTTCGAAACGATGCCTTGGTTCACCCTGATCTTCCTGGGGATCGCCTTGATCCAAGTCCTGGTGGCTACCTTGGCCGGCCCCAGCGTCGTCCTGAGCTCGGTCGGGGCGAAGCCGCTGGAGATGAGCAACCTGGAGCAAAAACAGCTCTCCAACATCATCCAGGAACTGTCCATCGCCGGCGGGATGACGCCTCCCCCCAGGATCTACCACATCCCCGGCGACCAGACCATCAACGCCTTCGCCACCGGCTTGCGGCCGCAAGACTCGGTTATCTGTGTCACCGACGGCTTGTTGGGCGCCCTCGACCGGGAGGAGACCCAAGGTGTCGTGGCTCACGAGCTAAGCCACATCCAAAACCGCGATATGCTCTATATGACGCTGCTCTCCGCCCTGATCGGGGCGGTGGTGATCGTCCAACTGTTCGCCTTGCGGGCAATGATTTTCGTCCCCTCGGGCGGCAGCCGGCGAGACTCCAATAGCGGCGGGATCATCATTTTCCTGTTGGCGGTGGCCGGTTTGGCTACTGTTTTCGCCCTCTTCGGAAGGATTGTCCTCTTCGCTGTCTCCCGCCAGCGCGAGTACCTGGCTGATGCCCACTCCGTCGAGTTGACGCGCAATCCGGCCGGCTTGGCCAGCGCCCTCCGCAAGATCGCCCAAACCCCAGGCCGCATCCGCACCGCCAGCGTGGCCACCGCCCACCTCTTCATCTCCGACCCCTTGCGACGAGCCGTGAATGAGCAAGAAGGGGGCTTCTTCACCAACCTTTTTGCTACCCATCCACCTCTATTCTCCCGCATCGCCCGCCTGGAGGGGAAGAGTCCGCAGCAGATTCACCGCGAACTGGAGTAGGTTCCTTTGGGGTCACATCTTCAGATGTCATCAAATATCTTTTTGACCACGAGGAAATGGGGAAGAAGATGAAAAGGCGGGTAGAACCTCGATGGACGGGAAGGCCAAGAAAGGTGGAAAAATAAATCTGTCCCCTTTTTTACGAGAAGAGCCATTTAGCGTTGCGCTGGATCACCTCACCGTCCAGCCGGATCTCGGATTCCTCGCGCAGATCGCAGATCATGTCCCAGTGGATGGCCGAGACATTCCGCCCGCCGGTGGAGGGATAGGAAGCGCCGAGGGCCAGGTGTAGGGTTCCACCGATCTTCTCATCGAAGAGGATGTCTTTGGTGAAGCGCTGAATGCCGAAGTTATTGCCGAAAGCGACCTCGCCCAAGTACTTGGCCCCATCATCGATGGCCAACGTCTGAAGAAGAAAGTCCTGCTCCTTGGAAGCCTCCGCTTTCACGCAGCGGCCCTCTTCGAAGACCAGTCGCACTCCCTCGACCTCGCGCTGCTGGTAGATGGCGGGGAAGGAGAAGAGGATGTGCCCGCAGGCGCTGGACTCGACCGGCCCGGTAAAAATCTCCCCGTCGGGCATGTTCTTGCGTCCGTGCGAATTCATCCAGGTGCGCCCATCTACCCGAATGGTCAGATCGGTCCCCCGTCCCAGCACCCGGATCTCATGTCCCTTCGCTAGATGCTGGACGATTCGTTCCTGTCGCTGTTGAAAGTCCAGCCAAAAGGCGCTGGGGTTTTCTTCTTCCAGATGCATGGCGGAGAAGACAAAGTCGCTGTAATCAGACAGGGACATGCCGGCATCCTGGGCGGAGGCTTGGGTGGGGTAGGCGGTTACGTTCCAGCGCACTGAGCCGGCGCCGTCCCTTTCCATGTGCCTTCGCATAAGGGGGCCGCGGGTTTTCTGCCAATGGGCCAGCCTGCCCGGCTCCACCCCGGAGAGCCCTTTGGTATTGAAGGGGGCCAGCACCGTTAGGGCGGCGTCGACCCGCTCAACTTCCAGGCTGTCAACCGGGTTGAGGAAGTCCAGCGCCTCGGGTGGCGCTTCCTTCAAGAAGACCTCCTGCGCCCCCTCCAGCTCCACCCGCAAGTAGGGGTAGGCGCCGGCTTGCACTGCCTCGCACACCAGCTCCAAAACCAGGGGGGTTGCCAAGGGAGTGGTGCGGATCACCAACAAATCGCCCTTCTTTAGATCGAGCGAATGCGTCGCCAACAACTGGGCCATCTTCTTCAATCTTGGATCGTTCACAGGACTCCTCCGTGCAGCATTTCTTGCCAACGAGCGCTATTGTAGGCGAAAATGCGGCGAGGTGAAATGCACGAATTCTCGTTGATGGAAAACGTGGTCCGCATCGTCCGGCAAGCTGCCACTGAGAACCAGTTGACCAGCATCACTGCTATCAATCTGGTGGTGGGCGCCACCAGCGCAGTGAACGTCGATGCCCTGCGCTTCGCCTTCGAGATCCTCCAGAAGGAGGAGGCAATCCTCGAAGGCGTCACCCTGGCGATCGAGGAGACCCCTGCCCGCGCCCATTGCCCGAAGTGTCAGGAGGATCACACCCTCTGGAGGATGGATCTGCTCTGCCCAAGCTGCGGCCACCTTCCCCTCCAATTGCGCAGCGGTGAGGAATTCTACGTCAAGTCGATCGAAGGAGAGCGCGAGGATGGCTGAGATCCTGATCATGAAAGCGGTCAACGTGGAAAATGAGGTTCATGCCGCGGCCGTGCGCCTGGCACTGGAACGTGAGGGAATACGGATGGTAAACTTCCTCTCCAGTCCCGGAGCGGGCAAGACCACCCTCCTGGAGAAGACCCTGACTGCTTTGAGCAACCGCTTCCGGATCGGCGTTATCGAGGGAGACCTCTTCACCGACGAGGACGCCCGCCGAATCGAGCGCACCGGGGCGCCGGTCGTTCAGCTAAACACCGAGGGCTCTTGTCACCTCACCGCAGCGATGATTGAAGCGGCATTGAGTCGGTTGCCCCTCTCCACTATGGACTTCCTCTTCGTGGAGAATGTGGGGAACCTGGTCTGCCCAGCCTCCTTCCGGCTGGGAGAGCATCAGCGTGTCACCCTTTTGTCGGTGGCCGAAGGGAACGACAAGGTGAAGAAGTACCCCAAAGCCTTCCAAACGGCGGATTGCTTGTTGCTGACCAAGATTGACATGCTGGAACTGACCGATTTCTCCCTGGTCCAAGCGGAGCAGGATTTCCGCCGGGTCAACGCGACAGCGCCGGTCCTTTCTTTGTCCTCCCGCACCGGGGAGGGCTTGACAACTTGGTTTGATCTGCTCGCCGGCTGGCGCTAGTACAATCGAGCAGAATCCTGATTAAGTGGTTTAGTGATTAAGTGGTTTAGTAAGTACTTACCTACTCAACTGCTTACCTACTCAACTGCTTAACTACTTAATTACGGCATCTATGCTAGGCCTGTCCTTGAGCGAAGCGAAGGGATGGGACAAGATCTTTCGCTTCGCTCAAGACAAGAGAGGAGAGAATCATGAAAACGATCGGTATCCTGTTGGATGACCTGTACAACGAGCACGAGGTGATCTATCCCTACTACCGTATCCTGGAAGCCGGCTACCAAGCGATGACCATCGGCGCCCAGGAGAAAACGGCGCACTCCAAGGCCGGCCTTCCCTTCCTGGTGGAACGGGCTGCCGGTGATCTTCACGGGGAAGACTTGGCCGGCCTGATCATTCCCGGCGGCTATGCCCCCGATCGTCTGCGCCGCGACCCTGCCGTCCTGGCTCTGGTGCGTTCGATCGATCAACTTGGCAAACCGATTGCCTGCATCTGCCATGGTGGCTGGGTGCTGATCTCAGCCGGGGTGGCCAGGGGGCGAGTTTTGACTGGTTTTGTGGCCATCCGCGATGATTTGGTCAATGCCGGCGCCATCTACCGCGACGAAGAAGTGGTGGTCGAAGGCAACTTGGTCACCTCCCGTCAGCCATCAGACCTCCCCGCCTTCATGCGAGCTTTTCTGGCCCTGTTGGGAAACGAGCCGTGAATGAAAGCAAGGAGCCGAAGACCCCGTCATCGTCCCGCTCCACCCCTCTCGGGGAAAAGGGGGTCAAGCCGCCGCCGCGGCGCCTCTTTTCCTCTCCCCTCGGCAACCTCTTCGTCTTCCTTCTCTTTCTGGCCGCAGGGTTGATCAGCTTATACCTGGGGAACCGAGAGCCGATCGCCACCTTGGTCTATTTCAGCGTCTGTGCAGCCTTCTTGGTATTGACTTTCCTGGAGTGGCGGCGACGGAAGCGCTGAACTTCTGGAAAACTCGTTACCCGACGACGGCCGGCTCGATGACGAACTCCTTCCGTGCGAAGCGCTTGTAGTTCAAGCGAGTGACGTCGTAGGAGAGCGGCTCGCCGAGGATCCACTCGGCCAATGGCAGAGCCATGCCGGGAGCGATCATAAAACCATGACCGGAACCGCCGGCAGCGATGTAGAGGCCGGGGACTTCCTCGATCGGGCCGAGGATGTGATGAGCGTCCGGGGTGTTCTCGTAAAGACCGGCCCACTGCCGCACCACGGAAAGCCCCTTGAAACCCGGCAAGAAACGGCCGATGGCTTGGGACATGCGCTCCATGAAGCGCCAGGTAGGAGAAATGTCGAACTCTTTGGGGTCGTACCAGGCGTGCTTCTTTTCCGGCGGGAGGCCCATGATAAAGGAGCCATGGGGGCGCTGCTGGATATAGTAGCCTAAGGAGAAGGAGATGATCATCGGGTCAAAGGCGCGCTCCACCGGCTCGGTGATAAGGATCTCATGGCGCTCTCCGGCAAGGGGGATCTCCAGGCCGATGGTCTTCATCAGGTGATGGGTCCAGGCGCCGGTGGCTACCAACACCTTGGCGGCCTCGATGACCGAGCCGTCAGCCAACCGAACTCCTCGAATTCGCTCCCCCTCCTTGACCAAGGCGACCACCATGGACCACTGGCGGATCTCCACCCCCAAACGCTCAGCCGCCTTGGTATAGGCAAAAGTCGTATAGAAGGGGTCGGCGTGGCCATCGCGTTGATGAAAAGTAGCGCCGAAGGAGCCTTCTACGTTGACGCTAGGCCAGCGGGCCTTTACTTCCTCGCTGGAGAGGATCTCGGTCATGACACCGAGCGACCGCTGAACGGCAACGCGGCTCTTCAAGTTATCCCATTCCTTCTCGGAGTAGGTCATTACCAGGTAACCGCCCTGCCACAGTCCGATTAGGTCAGCCGGGTAGTCCAACTCCTCGGCCAGCCCCTCGAACTTATCCAAGGAGCGCTTCATCAGGCCGATGTTGAACTCGGAGCCGAACTGGGCGCGGATCCCGGCGGCGCAGGAACCGCTCGAACCGGCGGTGACGAACTCTTTCTCCAGCAGGAGGATGCGCCCGGCTTTCTTGCGGGCCAGCTCGTAGGCAGTGGCCACGCCGGTGATGCCCCCGCCGATGACGATGATGTCGTAGGCCATCACTCTTCCTCCTTGAGGAAAACCTCGAAGGGGGTGGAGCGCAGCACCGGGCGGACCACCGTAGGCCGGTAACGCACCTCGTCGATGGAGGCCAGCTTCCCGTGCTTGCGCAACTCGTTGAGAACCAGCAGGCGGCAGGTCTTCCCACCGCAGGGTCCCATCCCGATGCGCAGACGGCGCTTCAGTTGGTCCCACGAGGTGTAGCCCTCCTCGATGGCTTGATGCACGTCCTCGAGGGTCAAGTCCTCGCAGCGGCAGACGATGATCTTGCCAGCCCCCGGCAACTTGCTAGCCCGCGGCAACTTGCCAGCCCCCGGCAGGGTGACATTGTCCATCTCACGCCCTCCTCTGGAAGAAACGCACGTCCATCACCTGGGATGCCGGGACGCGGATCTTGACCATGCTGGTCTTGGTGTTTCGGTCAATGCCGGGAAGCGTGTAGACCTTCTCCACCAACGCCTCGCAGATAACCTGGCCGTGGCGATCGAGGCCGTCCACCATCTCTCCTACGGCCGGCAGAGGGATGAACTCGTAAGCAAGGGTCACATAGCCGTACTCGCCTTTGGTCTCTACCAGGAAGATAGCGATGCCGGGGCAAGCCGAGACGCACAATCCGCAACCGGTGCAGCGCTCCTGGTCGATGACAGGGATAGAGACGAGGCTCTCCATGGAGATGCACTTCAAATGACAAGAGAAGACGCAGGGGTTGCAGGGGATATCCTGAAA
>CAYXFH010000133.1:0-5640 GCA_964464245.1 uncultured bacterium | reverse complement strand
ACACTTTTGCCGCGAGCGTTGCCAAGAAGGAAGGGTACGAGCAGATCAGCGCCATCTTCCAAGAGACGGCAGACAACGAGAAAGAGCATGCCAAGGTCTTCTTTAATTTCCTGGAGGGTGGCGAAGTAGAGATCCAGGCTTCCTATCCAGCCGGGCTCACCGGCAACACCCTGGAGAACTTGAAAGCGGCTGCTGCTGGGGAAAAAGCGGAATGGACCATCATCTACCAGGATTCTGCCGAGATGGCCAATCAAGAGGACTTCCCGGAAGTCTACACCGCCTTTATCCAGATCGCCGAGGTCGAGCAAAAACACGAAACCCGCTACAACAAGCTGGCGGCCAACATCAGCGCCGGCCAGGTCTTCCGCAAGGATGAGGTTGTCCGCTGGAAATGCCGCAATTGCGGCTACATCTTCGAGGGAAAGGAAGCGCCGCAACTTTGCCCGGCTTGCAAGCACCCGCAGGCCTACTACGAGGTCTTCGCGGAAACCTACTAGACAGCCTTCGGCAGCGTTTTCAGATTCACCCCGCGACGATCCAACGACTCAATCGAGGCCCGGCTCAACCGGGCCTCGAACTCCCCTCTCGGTAGGCATGTCCACTGATGATCAGCGTGAAGGGAAGGATCGTGTTTGGCTTCTCGGGAGAAGAGGGAGAGCCGTCGAGGGAAAAAGGCTCGTGTATAATAGCCTGACATGCTGCCGCAAGCTGATCTGTCAAACGAGCGTCGAACCAAGCTGATCATCCTCGGGATCCTGCTCTATGGGCTCTTTCTCGTCCTTTGGGCGATGGTCCTTCCGGTCCGGACGCGCAGCTTCGGCGCCCCTGTTTTGCTGTACCACCACATCAGCGACAACCCAGCCTTTAGCCAACCCACCAACCCGGCTGTCTCCCCGGCCAAGTTTGAGGCGGAGCTGCGCTGGCTGAAGGAGAACGGGTACCAATCGGTCAGCCTGGATTTCCTCATGCAACCGGTCCCGTTTGAGAAAAAACCGGTGATCCTGACCTTCGATGACGGCTACCGCGACAACTTCACCGAGGCCTTTCCGCTCCTGCAAAAGTACGGCTTTTTCGCCACTTTCTACCTCATTCCCAAGAACATGGATGACAATGCCTACTTGACTTGGGAACAAGCCCGCATCATGCAACGGGCGGGGATGCGCCTCGGTTCACACACGGTGGATCATGCCGACCTCAATCAGCTCAGCGATGAAAAACTGCGATGGGAACTGTCGGAAAGCAAGCGGGTCATTGACGCGGAGCTGGGGGAACCTGTCTCCAGCTTTGCATTCCCCTATGGCTACTATGCCCGGGACTATTTCCCTTACCTCGCCGAGGCAGGGTACAAGACAGCGGTGACCGAGGATCGGGGGTTGGCTACTTCGCAGGATCTCTTCCGTATTCCGCGCCTGATCGTGGGCCCTAAGACAGACGTACCGTTACTGCTCTCGATGGCGCAGAAAGTGATGGCCTGGTAAGGCTTGTTAGATCGTCACCTCAAGGAGAGCAACTTCGGATTGGCTGGTCAGGCGAAGGCTTGCCCCCACCTCTCCCGCACCTTGAGTTACGAACACCTTCCCGCCTTGCTCCTGGTATAAGCCGCGATCAAAAAGGTGGCTGATGCGGCGAAGCCAGGGCGGGATCACTTGTCCCCCATGGGTATGCCCGCATAGCCACAGCGGGGAGCGACGACGGTTGGCCGGGAAGGGAACGCCTTCCTCCAGAGGACCTTCCGGATTCATCATGACGACCGTATCCGGGTTGTGCGCGCAGATGATCCACTGACTCTCCAGTGGAAGATTGGCGCTGGCTTTGGCCCAATTGGAACGCTCCGTCCACAGGTCGTCCAGGCCAAGCAGGTAGAGGCCTTCCTCCAACTGAACTGCCTCGTTATACAGCACATCGACGCCATACTGCGGCAGCAGCCGGGCCAGAAGGGAGGACTGGTCCTCCCCGTGAGGGACGCCGTAATCATGGTTGCCGAAGACGGCATAGACGCCGCGACGGGCTTGAAGGTCTTTAATCGGCCAAAGCGTGTGGCCGAGCCGTTCAGGGTCCGCTTTGTAGACGAAATCGCCGGCCAAGAGAATAAGGTCCGGCTTTTCCCGGTTGACGACCTGCACCAGGTGAGCAAGCCATTCCCGGCCCTTCAATCGCCCCAGATGCAGGTCGCTCACCAATGCGATGGAGATCGTGCCCTTCGGCGCTTCGCCGGCCGGAACCAAGGAGATGGGAACGCGCCGCACTTGCAGAAAATAAGCTGTTTGCGTGCCGGCGGTCAGGACAGCGGCCATCACGCAGAGTAACATCGGAATGAGAACGAAGAGCCATTGACCCCAGAATTGGTGAACCACCGAAAGCGCGCACCAGAGAAGAAGGGAACCCACCACCGCTGCATACGCCTTAATGAGAGTATGCGGTGGGATACCTCGCCGGGTGACGCTTATTGCCTCCGACCAATCGACATCGTGATCGTTCAGTTCCAAGGGTGCCCCAATTGGGTGGGTTGCATCTGCTTCACGTTCGCGGAAGCATACACCTTCCAAGGGCGTTTGTCTCTAATCACGCAAAGCAGATCAAAACGAGCCTTGCGCTTTTGCTGAATTCACCCTGCGGAGCCCGTTCGCGGCCTTGTCCGAGCAAGCGCCTCGGGGCGCCTGCGGTTACTCCAGGTCAGGCGCCTGGAAAGATCGACGATGGCCAACGACGAACAGCCGATCGTCTGCTTATCTCGGAACCGACTTATAGGACAGCTCGAAGATGACGATCTCCGGAACGGTAAAAAGACGGACTGGAAGGCCCACCTCGCCCGCTCCCTGGGTTACATAGAGTGGCCCCCATTCGCTTTGGAAAAGTCCTCGATCATAGCGCAGGGTGGTCGGCAAGGCCAAAGGACCGATGAACGGCAGCCTCACCTGCCCGGCGTGGGTATGGCCGAAGAGCCAGAGGATGCGGGATCGAGTGGCTTCCGGCAACCGGCTGGGAGGTCCTTGAGGGAAAGGCGCCGCAAGAATATCCGGGTTGTGGGCCAACAGGAGGATGAGCCCAGTTTGGCTCTCGATTTCGCTCTCGATCGGGAGGAAGTCGGTTCGACCGGCCCAGAGGTCATCCATCCCGACCAAGCGCACCTCTCCGCTCAAGTCAACGGCTTGATTGTGGAGAACCTCAACGCCTTGGTTGATCAAATCCCGCTCCAGCGCCGCTGAGTAGTCGATGCCGGGGAAACCGTAGTCGTGATTGCCCAATACGGCGAATGAGCCGAGACAAGGATGAAGCTGAGACAGGGGGTGGAGATCTTCTGCCAATTGTTCGGGTGAAGCTCGGTAGACGAAATCCCCTCCCCAAAGGATCAAGTCCGGGTCCTCCTGCTGGAGAATTTGAACCAGTCTCTCCATCCATTCGCGTCCTTTGTAAAGACCCAGGTGAAGGTCGGAGCAGAAGGCAACCCGCAACCTCTCCCCCCCTACGCTCTCCCCCAGTGCGAGGGACACCGTTTGTATGGTTGGAATGCGAGTGGTGACAATGCCGCCAAGGAAAAGGCAAGCGGTCAGAAAAAGAACAAGCGCCAAAGACAGTCCCCACCAAGCTCGTTTACGATAAGTCCTGATGGCGAGCCAGACGCTGACCCCCAGAAGCGCTAACCCAACCAACAAAAATAAAATAACGAGCGGCATCAATTCATTGTAGAGGAATTGTTGATCGAATGGACGGCAGCGGAGAACCTGCTCAGTGGACTGCTTGTCAATGCTGCCGCACTTCAGCTATTCTACTGTTATCTTTCTGTGGGAAAGGAGTACAAAATGGAGTATGCACTTCGCAAGAATACGATGATGGGCTTGAAGAACTGGTGGGCCCTCACGATTCTGGGAATCCTTTTTATGCTCATCGGCATCGCCTGTTTCATCTGGCCGATCGGTACGGTAGCTACCATCATCTTCATCTTCGGCTTTTTCGCCCTCATCTCCGGAATCTTCAACCTGGTCGGGATGTTCAGCGCCGGCGCCCATTGGTGGGTCTTCCTCCTGAAGGCGATCGTCGGCGTCGCTGTCGGTTTGATCGCCCTCTTCGCTCCAGGCGCTCTCGCCTTCACCGCTTACTGGCTGATTGCCATCTGGGCGATCATTTCCGGCATCGCCGAACTGATCGGGGCGATTGCCTACGGCGGGAAGATGGGCGGCGGCAGCGCCTTCTTGGAAGCCATCGGCGGGATCATTAGCATCATCTTCGGCGTCCTGTTGTGGACCAACGTCCTGGCCGGCGCCATTGCCATCGTTATCATTCTGGGAATCTACGGTTTGGTCTACGGTATTTTCCTGATCGCTTTCTCGCTGCAGGCTCGCTCTGTCGTCAAGGTCGCCCACTAACCACCCATCTACTGTACTTCCATCAAAAGGGCGCTTCCAAGGAAAAGAGGGAGGCGCCCTTTTCTTTTAGCCAACGACGGCGCTCGCGCCAATCCGGCAGGAAAGAGGCCACCAAAGACCAAAAGCGGGAAGAATGGTTGGCTATTTGCCGGTGCGCCAGTTCATGCACGACCACATAGTCGATGATCTCCAGGGGCGCCTGAATCAAGCGCCAACTAAAACGCACCCCTTGGCGCGAGCTGGATCCCCACCGGGTCCGCGCCTTGGAGAGGGCGATTCCTCCCGGGTCGATCCTCATCTGCGCGGCATAAAGCTGCACCCGCATTGGGAAGAGGGTCTTGGCTTGGTTCAGGTACCATCGCTGCAGCAAGGCCTGACCATCACTGGCCCGTTCCGGCCTGAGTAAAAAGCGGCTCTCGTCGAGACGCAAGGGAAGGCCGGGACCGGATGACCAAACCAAGGGCACGGGTTTCCCCAGAAAGAAGAACACGGTCCCCTCGCGCATCACCGGCGCTTGCGCTCGGCGATTTCGCTCCCCCATTTGGGCCAATCCGGCAAGAACCCAATGGGCCTTCGCCCGGAGAAAAGCGTCAATAGCGGCGCGCGTCGTGCGCATCGGCGCCCGGACCAGCAGGCGGGCGTCACGAGTAATGACCAGCGCTAAAGTGCGCCTCTTGCTATAGCGAACTTCGGCGATGGGAAGGTCCACTTTCTTGGTCAAATGGACGGTCCAACCCATTCGTACCTGAACTCCCCCTTTTGGCGAGGGTTGGCGTACTCGTGGCAGCTTTGGCTGCAGCGGCCGCGGCGGAGGCGGCGGAGGCAAAAACATGGGCGAGGGCGTAGGAGTCGGAACCTCTAGCGGCTCCGGGAAGAGCGGCAGGTTCGTAGTGCGATCCTTTTCCCTTGCTACCCGTTTCATCCTCTTCTAGCCTAACAGGACATGCTGCCGCAGGCTATCATGCTGCCGCAGGCCGGGGTAATGTTGGGCGATTGGAGTTTTTGCCGGCGCGACAGGCTTGGCGACATCCATGGCGGCTACTCCCATTGCAGCCAAGCGGGTCTTGGTAGGGGCGGGTTTCAAACCGATTACTCTCTACGTCCCTTGGTTCCACGAAACGGTAGCAAAGCATTTTTTGATAGGGGCGGGTTTCAAACCCGCCCTCCGGTTTTCTCTTCCATCTTTTCTACACATTGCCGGCTCCATTATAACGATTGGAATAAGGGGACAGATTTTTTTTCCCGCCCCCGCCCACCGGTTTTCTTGCCCACTTCC
>CAYXFH010000132.1:0-9022 GCA_964464245.1 uncultured bacterium | reverse complement strand
GAGACAAAGAGAGCGCTCTTCTCCGGGATGTACTCTTGGCTATCTTCGAGCGGGACATTGCGCAAGTAGGAATAGAGGTAGTGAAAAGCTCCCGGCGCTCCCCAGGCGTACTCCGAAACTTCTTTTTGGGATACCAGGCCTTGCCAACGGATGTAGGTGGTCCCCAAGTCGGTGGGCATCGGTTCAGGCTGGTAATTGCTCTCCATCTGGAGGAAACCGTAGGCCATCAGGACGATCACCAGATCCATCCCCTGGGTATAGGTGAAGGTGGCCTGTCGCACTGACCCTCCACGTAGAGCAATGACAAATCCATCGCCGTAGAGATGAAAAGCGGGAACATGTTGACGAAAGAATTCCACCGGCACAAACCCTCCTCCAGAGTCGGCGGCGATTACCTGAAAACCGCTAATGCTGCTGTATTGCGCCAGCAAGCGAGCCACCAGCACGCTGATCTGAGCGCGCGTGGCCGGTGCGTTGCCTTGAAAGAGATCGCCGGCCAGGTTGGGGTCATTGGGGAGGAAAAGCCCCTCTTTTATGGCCGTCTCCACGAAGGGGAACGACCACTCCACAGGGGGGAGGTCGGAGAAGGTAGGCGAAGAAGGCGTAGTCAGGGTCCAACCAGCCTTTCGCACCAAGACAGCCACGACCTGCTCTTTGGTGACGGGATCTTCGGGGCGGAAGGCGCCGTCGGGGTAACCTAAAAAGAGTTTCGCCTGCGCCGCTGCTTCCACCAAGTCGAAAGCCCAGTGTGTGGCGGGCAAGTCGGAGAAGGTTTGCGCCGTGGGAGAAGAGACGGGCAGGTTATAGGCCGATGCCATCATTTTAGCGAACTCGGCGCGCGTGATGGGTCGCTCCGGGCGGAAGGCGCCGTCCGGGTAACCCTGCACCACCCCTTGGTGGAAGAGAGAGAGGATGCTGTGGTACGCCCAATTGCCTTCCACATCCGGGAACGGCAGCGGGTCAATGCCCAAGACCTGGGCATGAATGTAAGCCTGGGAGATGTCCAGCCACCGGCTCAGATCTTCCTCAATGGCTGCGATAGAAGGGGCCTGCAAAGACCCGGCCGTCACCTCGGCGACCGACAGGGTGGCTGGAGTGAAGCGGAAGCTCCAAGGCGCGTTGCCCGCCTTCTCGATGGCGCCGCCAACCCAGAGGAAATTCCCCTCAGCCAGCATCTGGCGGAAAGCGGTGAGGAGATCTGCTCGCTCGGTGATAGCCAGGATCACCCCTCCTCGCTCATCAGCCAGATAGACGACTTGCGGCCCGCTGGGTGGGAGCCCGCTTTCCACTGTCACCTCGCCGGTGGCGCGTGGTTGCCCTTCTTGGGCCGTAATCCAGGCAACTATCGAATAGGTTCCCGCAGCAGCCGTCTGGGGTATCGGCCATGGCTCCAAAAAGACTATCTTCTCCCCCGGTTTGATTGTCATCGCGCCGAAAATTTGGGTAAAAGCGCGACCCTTCGACCAGCGCCAAAAATAACCGTTCGGACCGCGCACCTCGATGTCATATTGTTGGCCCGAGTTGAAGGTGAGATCCACAGGAATGGTCATCGGGTTCTCCAGGACCATTCGCAATGGAACCAGTTCGCCGGGCGCGTATCGGCTTTTTTCCAGTTCCAAATGCAATGCTAGGCCCCCGGCTGGCGGGGGGAGCGGTTGGGGTGTGGATGCCGCCAAGACAGCGGCTGAGTTCAGCAAGATCAGCACGGAAACGGCGATGCACAAGATGCTCTTTTTCACGGTTCGTTCCTCTCTTATCGTTACTTACATCTATATGACGCGTACCCGGGATGAAGGTTCTCTCAATCGAGTGGTTCTACAGCGAAAGCGCTTCCTTCTGAAAAGGCAGTTCCAGCAGTTCGGCCAACCCAGAGGCGTTGCGCGGGGCATAACCGCTAAAGTGATTGTTGAAGAAGACCAGCTCACGCTCGGTGCGAGGGTCTTCAGCCGTCTCCCGCACGCGTTCAGCCAGACCCTTCAACTCCTCTTCACTATATAAGTACTTGTAACGGGTTTCCACGTTCCCCCTCCACCAGTCGGCAGCGTTTCGCCCATGAAAACGGAAATAGGAGAGAGGGGCAGTGATGGGCAGGCGCCCGGCGATAGAGAGCTCGAAACGAGGTTCATCGATGCGCACCCAGGCAGCGTTGTAATCGCCTAGGAGTTGGGCCGTCTTCGGGTCGTCGCTCCAGCTTTTGTGTCGCAACTCCACCGCCAGCGGGTAAGGACGGAAAGCCTCCATGACACTCGTCAGGATGGCTTGGCCACCTTCGTTGTTGCGCAGACTGGGGGGAAACTGAGCCAACAAAGCAGCCAGTTTACCGCTGGTTGCCAGCGGGTCAATGGCCTTACGAAAGAGCTCGACATCTCCGGCTTGGATCTCAGCCGATTCTCCTGTCGCTTCCTGGTACATCTTCGGGTGGGTGAATTTCTGCCAGAGCTTGACAGCGAAGCGGAAAGAGTCCGGCGTTCGCCTGACCCACCCCCAGACCACCCCGGGCTCGGGCGGCCGGTAGAAAGCGCTGTTCACTTCCACGGTGGAGAATCGCTGGGCGTAATACTCCAACTCTCCCTTGACGCCCTTGGGATAGAAGGTTCCATTCCAAGTCCCTTCTCCCTTGGGATAGCTCCAACCGCTTGTGCCGATGCGGATCTCCGCGCCGGTTCCCATATCCACCCTCCTTGCTAAAGGGTCCGGAAGAGGCCCACAACCTTTCCCAAAATTTGCAGTTGTTCCGGCTCAATGTCTGTGTACTTCGGGTTGGCTGCCTCCAGCGCCACTTTTCCCCCGAATTTCCGCAACCGCTTGAGGGTAGCTTCCTCACCGATAAGAGCCACTACCAGCTCCCCGTTGGCAGCCTCGCTGCGGCGCTCAACCACTACAAAGTCTCCGGCTTGGATGCCGGCCCCGATCATCGAGTCGCCTTTCACTTCCAACACAAAGCAATCCTTCCCCTTGAAGAAATCGGGGATAGGGAAATGCCCGACGATCTCTTCTTCGGCGGCATTGGGGAGCCCGGCTCGAACCCGCCCAACAATCGGCGCTTGCCTGGCGATAGGCGGTAACCCGATCACCTCCATGGAACGTGAGTGCAGCGGGGAACGTCTCAGGAAACCCTTCTTCTCCAAGTTCACCAATTGGTACTGCACCGAAGAAGGTCCAGGGGAGCCGACTGCAGCAGCAATCTCGCGGACGGTCGGCGGAGTCTTGCCCTGTTGGGCGCGTTCTTTCAGGTACTCGTAGATCTTTTTTTGGCTTGGGGACAACTCTTTTTTTAGTCGCATGTCGGTAGTATAGCGAATGTTCGTTCAAAAGGAAATATTTATTCATCGATTGGTGTGTTTCCTCTTGACAAATGTAAACATTAGTTCAATACTAGCGAAAATGGCACTTTGGATGGAGAGACCGATGGATTTTATTCACTTGCACGTCCACTCCGACGGCAGCTTTCTCGACTCCACCGCCACGCCGGAGGCTTTACTGGCCAAGGCCCAGGCGTTGGGGATGAAGACCCTGGCTCTGACCGACCGGGATTCACTGGCCCGTGCGGTGGAGTTCTTTCGTCTGGCCCCCCGCTACGAGGTGCGTCCCCTATTAGGAGTAGAGCTCTCCTGCTTCCGCGGCGAGCCGGAGCGCTTCCCCCGCACCGCCCTTCTTTTGGTGGAAGACGAGATCGGGTACGCCCACTTGCTGGGCTTGCTCAACGCAGCCCATTTGGAGGGACCGATCGGTTTCCCTCCCCAAGTTCCCTGGCAGAAGGCGCTGGCTGACGCCGGGGGGTTGCACTTGCTCCTCGGCCAGGGCGAGAGCCTCTTGGCCTCGCTCTTGTCGCCGGAGAGAGAGGGAGAAGCCCGGGCGCTCTTGGGCGACGCGCGACAGGCCTTCGGCCCACGCCTGCACCTGGAGCTATCCTGGCACGGCGAGCAAGGAGAAGCGTCTCGCGTACGCCGCCTGCTGAACCTTGGCAAGAGGTTGGCTGTGCCCGCCCTGGTGGCCAACGATGTGCATTTTCTGGAGCCGGCCGACCAGCCCCTCTATGAGATTGCCTGCTGCATCCGCACCCTCACCCGGCGTGGTGAACCTCACCCGGCCAAGCGCAGCGGCAGCAACTGCTACCTGCGCCCGGCGGCCGAGATGACACAAGCCTTTGCCTCCTGTCCGCAGGCCCTGCGTCATACTTTGGAGCTGGCTGAAAGCCTGCGCTTCCGTTTTCCGCCCTTCTCACTGCGCCTGCCCCACGCCGGCCGCAGCCCCCAAGAGGAAGCCGGACTGTTGCGACAAATCTGCTGCCGTCGCCTCCCGGACAAGTACCCAGGAGACCGGCCTGACGCATGCCGGCGTTTGGAAGATGAATTGGGCTGGATCGAACGACTCGGCTACGCCGGTTACTTCCTCCTCGTTTGGGATCTGGTGGAGGAAGCCCAACGCCGGGGGATCGCCGTCTTCGGACGCGGCTCGGCCGCCTCCAGCATCGTCTCCTACCTGCTGCGCATCACCTGGGTGGATCCCCTCGCCGAGGGGCTCCTCTTCGAGCGCTTCCTCAACCCGGAGCGCGGCCAAGACCCCCCGGATATCGACCTGGATATCGACTGGGATCGCCGCGAGGAACTGATGGATTACGTTCGCGCTAAGTACGGGGCCGAGCGTATCGTCCACGTCGGCGGCTTTGCCACCTTTCGTCTGCAGGGCGCCTTGCGGGAGGTAGGCAAAGTCCTGGGCAAGGGGAAACAGGAGATCGACCAATTCCAGCGGGAGGCTCAGCAGGGTCAGGCCCGCAGCGAGGAGGCCTGCTCCTGGCTGGCGCTGGCGCGGCGACTGGTGGGCCAGCTCCACCACCTCACCACCCACCCCTGCGGATTCGTCATCAGCCGGGGGGCGGTGCGGCAGGAGCTGCCCCTGGCTGTCACCCCGGAGGGAGTCGTCACCCAATACGATATGCACACCTTGGCTGCTCTAGGTTTTCTGAAGATGGATTTTCTCGGCTCCCGCAGCCTGGCCATCATCGAGGAGACGCTGAAGAGGGCCGGGTGCGATACCCCGGCTGGAACAGCCTTGGTGCGAGTAAGCAAGGCCGGGGAGATCCCCATCGACGACGCCGACACCTGGGAGATGATCGCCCAAGGGCGCACGCTGGGCGTCTTTCAACTGGAGAGCAGCGGCTTGCGCTCTTTGTTAATGAAGATTCAGCCGCGCTCCTTGGGGGAGCTGGCCGCCGCCCTTTCCCTCTATCGCCCTGGGCCTCTCCAGGGAGGGATGATGCAGCCCTTTGTACGCCGCCACCGGGGCGAGGAGGCGGTTCGCTACCTGCATCCTCTGCTGCGGCCGATCCTCCAGGAGACCTACGGTGTCGTCCTCTACCAGGAACAGGTCATGCAGGTGGCCCGACAACTGGGCGGCCTAACTTTGGGAGAGGCTGACATTCTGCGCAAGGCCATGGGGGAGAAGGATGACGAGGCCATCCGCGCCCTCCAGCCTCGCTTCCTGGATGGCGCGCAAAAGCTGGGCGTGGAAGAGGGAGTCGCCCGCGAAGCCTTCGCCGTGCTGGAGAAGTTTGCCGGTTACGGTTTCAACAAAGCCCACAGCGCCAGTTATGCTATCGTCGCCTACCGCAACGCCTGGCTCAAGCGGCATCACCCGGCGCACTTCTTCGCCGTGCTCCTCTCCACCCAAATGGGTTACTATCCTCCCTTCGTCTACACCCAAGAGGCCGTGCTGTCCGGGATCTCGGTATTGGCGCCGGACATCAACCGCAGCCAGGCAGCCTGTACCCTGGAGGGGGCCTGCCCCCCGTCACCCTCAATGGCGCCCGCGGAAACGGGGGGAAAGCGGAGGGAAAGCGGAGGGATTCGCTTGGGGCTGGCTTATTTGAAAGATCTCGGCCCAACTCAGATCGGCGAGATCTTACGACTGCGTCCGCCAGGAGGCTTCACCAGCCTGGAGGATCTCTGCCTGCGCCTCTACCCGCTGGTCGACCGTGGGGCCTTGGCGGCTCTCATCCAGGGAGGCGCCTTGGACGGCTTGGGCTTCAACCGCCCCACTCTCTTGGCCCGGCTGTCGCGCGCCATCCGTTTAGCCCGGGAGAAAGGCTCCCTCTTCGCCCCGCCCAAGGAGGGGCCCGATTTCCAGTTGGAGCCCTTCAGTCCGTCCGAGGAAGCGAACCTGTCTTGGCAAGCCACCGAGATCTACTTGCCCAACCCCCTCGCCTTGCACCGCGCCGCCCTGGCCCCCTACTCCCCAGAGGGGGGCGCCCGCTTGCGCCAGTTGAAGCCCGGCTCGACTCTCAAAGCGGCGGCCATCCTGGTCCACTACCGCCTGGAAAAGACCCGGGGAGGCGAGCGGATGGCCTTCCTCTGCCTCTTTGACCTGGCCGGACAATGGGAGGGCGTGCTCCTTCCCGCCGAGGCACGGCGCTTTGCCCTGCGACTGCGCGCGCGCTCCATCCTCTTGCTGGAGGGAGAAGTGGTCGAGCGCCAGGGCGCTCGCGAGTTCATCCTTCGAGAGCTGACCCCTTGGAACCCGCCGGAAGAAGGAGGGCGGGAGCCCCTTCCGGACGGCCTGCGCCTTTCCGAGATGGCCAGAGTAGCTGTCCCGGAAAGAACGGGTGTAAGGTAAGTGAACGATGTCCCCTAAACGATGCATCCTGCACGTCGACATGGACGCTTTCTTCGCCTCGGTAGAGGAGTTGGACGATCCCAGCCTGCGAGGCAAACCAGTCATTGTGGGGGGGCACAATACCAAGCGAGGAGTGGTCTCAGCGGCCAGCTACCCTGCCCGGGCTTTCGGGGTGCATTCGGCCATGCCGCTCTGGCAGGCCAAGCAGCTCTGTCCCCAGGCGATTTTCCTGCCTGTGCGGATGCACCGCTACGCTGAGGCTTCGCGCGCCTTTCACCACATCCTGGAAGAGTACACCCCCCTGGTGGAGTCGATGGGCTTCGATGAGGCCTACTTGGACGTGACGGGCTCCCTGCATCTCTTCGGGACAGCGGAAGAGATCGGCCACGCTATTCAAGACCGCATCCAGGAAGAGGTTGGCCTCTCTTGCTCAGTGGGCCTCTCCTACAACAAGTTCCTGGCCAAGATTGCTTCCGGTTGGCAGAAGCCGCACGGCTTCACCGCTATCCTGGAGAAAGACGCCTTGGGTTTTCTCCACCAGCTTCCCCTGGGGGAGCTGCCAGGGGTGGGCTTTCGCACCCGGGAGAAGCTGGCCCAGTCAGGATTGCGGGCAGTGCGCGACCTCCTTGCCCTGCCCCCTGCCTTCCTTCGGGTGGAGTTCGGCAAGTTGGGTCAGGATCTTCTCCTCTACGCCCAAGGAATCGATCCGCGCCCAGTGGTTCCGGATTGTGACCGCAAGTCGATGGGTTCTGAGGGGACCTTCGCTGAGGATCTTTCCGACTCAGCCGAGATGCTCAAGGCGCTGCTGGAGATCAGCGATGCCTTGGCTCGCCAGTTGCGAGCGGAGGGTTGGCGGACCAGTCGGGTGACGATCAAGCTACGCGACCCCAATTTCCAAACCACAACCCGGGCGCAGACCTTGAAACAGTCCATCGATAGTGACGACGACCTCTTCCTTGTGGTGCGAGCCCTGTTTCAGAAAGGATGGCCGAAACGCGTCCGATTGCTGGGAGTGAGCCTCTCTCAGTTGAGCCGAAGTGGCGACGCAGTGACCTTTCCCAGCTTTCGTGAAACCCATCAGGCTTCCCTTTCTCGTACTCTCGACCAGATCCGGGGGAAATATGGGGAGGGGACGGTATCACGTGCCAGCCTCTTCCACCAGGGTGAATTCCGAAGCAGGTCACTGAAACCGCCTGATAAAGGGAAGGGTTCGCAGGGGTAGGCGTGACGGCAGGATCTTGTCTTTGCAAGGATCTCAACATAGAATCGCGCTACTGATTGCATCCCCGTCCATTCCGGAAACTGCTTCCTCCACGGACAAGGCGAATCAATCTGGGAGTATGTGCCATGACAACTCCCAGGGGGAAATACAGTGGAAAGTGACAATACCATTCCAACAGCGAACGAATTGAAAAAAAAGGGGAGAATACAAGGCCAGTTGACTCATCTCTCCTTGAATGAGGAGAACCCGACTGATGAAGCGGTTCGGCGCGGTCCCTTGCGTGGCCTCCACCCCAATGTGGTGCGCTTGGGATTGGTCTCCTTCTTCGCCGATGTCGCCTCGGAAATGCTTTACCCGCTAACCCCAATCTTCCTTAGCAGCGTTCTAGGCGCTCCAGCCTCAGTGATCGGACTGATCGAAGGGGTCGCCGAAGCTACCGCCAGCCTGCTGAAGGTCGTGGCCGGCCGGTGGTCGGATCGCTCCGGACGCAGGCGACCTTTCCTCCTTTTCGGTTATACCCTTTCCGCTCTCTCCAAGCCGTTGCTTGCTCTGGCCGCCGGTTGGCCGATGGTCATGGGCGCTCGCATCGCCGATCGTTTCGGAAAAGGGATGCGTTCTTCCCCACGCGATGCTCTCCTGGCTGACAGCGTCGCTCCCGAGATGAGAGGCCGCGCCTTCGGTTGGCATCGGGCGATGGATACGATGGGCGCCGTGGTAGGCCCCCTTCTTGCCCTTCTGCTGATCTCCATGACCAATGACAACCTTCGTCTGATTTTTATCCTCGCTGTCATCCCGGGATTGCTCGGAGCATTCTTGGTGCTGTTTGTGAAGGAGCGGCGGCGGGCTCCCTCGCCGGCCCAGGCCCCCAAGGCAGTTTGGGCCAGCATGCCCAGACCCTTCCGTCTCTATCTACTGGCCTGGGGAGTCTTCGCCCTAGCCAACTCCTCTGATGTCTTCTTGATTTTGCGCGCTCAATCCATCGGCTTCAGCCCCACATTGGTGGTGCTCGCCTATGCCCTTTACAACCTGACTTACGCTGGGGCCAGCCCTTTCTTGGGTCATCTTTCCGATCGCATGGGGAGGAAATGGGTGCTGGTGGGCGGTTTGCTGGTCTTTGCCGCAGTTTATCTCGGTTTTGCCTTCTTGGCTTTCTCTTGGGAAGTTTGGCTGCTCTTCGCCGTCTACGGT
>CAYXFH010000131.1:0-4697 GCA_964464245.1 uncultured bacterium | reverse complement strand
GCTCTGACAAGCAGCAAGACTTCCGGCCCAGGCACAAGGGCCATCGTGGATTTCTCAGGCTCGCCTCAATGCTTGCCAGCAGCTCCCGGTCATCCGATTCCAATCCTACAGTGAAAATCGCATCGGCCAGATAGTCCCGACGGGAAACAACAGTATCCCTGCTGCTCCCGTCTGCCTTGATAACTTCCAGCGCGGTGTGAAAATCTCGTTCGATGCGCCCTTCCCTGTCTATGCGCACGCCCATTCTGATCCCGCTGAACCGTGAGATGTCATCTTCCCGCGCAAAGCCCATGGCTGCGCAGATCAGGCCGATCACGCCGCTGCGGGTCGGCTCGAGCGCTGTATCGCGATAGTCGAACCGGCTACGATAGCCCCACGACTGGAGGGGGCCCTCAAGCCTGAGGAGAAGGGTGAACGGCTGGCTCATCACCTCTTCCATCCTCCATGACTGCCCCGATCGCTTTTTCCACGCTTCCCTTATCCGAGCTCCCGAGTTCGTTCAGTGAGTCCTCCTGCTCGATCTGGAAGCAAGAGGTGACCAGGACTCCCTGATCGCCATAGGCCTTCTTGAGCGCTTTCCAGTGCTTGGTCAAGCGATCCACCGACAGACCGACCAGGTCATCTTTGTCTTTCGAGGGGCGAATAGGCTTGGCAAAGGCGTTGGCGAGCGAGATGGGGACGCCGCCATGTCGTCTGACGAACAGCCCGAATGAGGGGAGGTTCTGGGCCGCGAAGGAGTGCTGCTTGCCGGTGGGGACAGCGTAGACCATGGCTTCCAGGAATGCTTTGATCACTTTATCCGCTTCCTGATAGTCTTCCGGCTTGATTTCCTTTGCCCACTTGCCATTCGTGCGCTCCGTCTTGCCCGCAAGATTGCGGGCCAGCTGGTCGCGGTCCACGAGCGCGTAGCGGTAATAGCAGGCACTGTTGAAACCAACAATGCCCATCATCCCCGCGCCTGTCTCTTCCTCAGGATTGAGGTCGTCTACGGCCGTATAGAAATCCATCTCCATATCGATCTTGTGGGTAGAGATGGGATGGGCCACCTGGCAAGCGCCATCGGTATTGCGGCCCGGCTGCTCGGCAAGCATGCGGCCAAAAAGGGCAATGTCGGCAGAGAGCTGAGCAGCCTTGATTCTCTCCAGAATTTCCTTTAGCGGCTCGAGCTTTGACGCCTGTTTATCCCCGCCCTGCTCTAGCTCCAACTGTTCCTCGGACTCATCCCGCACCTCAGGCGTCTTTTTTTTGCCGGCTTTTTTGCGCTGGGAGGTGAGCGCCTCCAGGATGAAAGCGATGCTCGCTTGAGCCTTCCTTCCGCCACCGGTCTGATCGCCCCAAATCTCCTTGATGGCCTGCGCGCAGACATCGGTCTCATCCGGCCCAACGAAGATCAACACATTCGTTTTGTCAGGCTTTTTCTTGTCTGAGGCAGCGTAGTACGCGTCCGTGAAGATGCGGATACCCGCCTGCTGCGTTTCCGGGTCGGGGACCTTTGCCGTGAATTCGCTGTCGTTGGCAAGCTTATCGAAGATAAGCTGCTGAAGCCTCTTCGTCCTTTCGCCCACAGTGGCGGTGTTGTGTTCCCGCCACCAGGCACGAACCGCGCGCTTCGCGCACTGGCTGGAGATGCGGGCCCGCCGGAATCCCCCGAAGGTGGCGCTCTTCGGCTGACCGGTGTCATCGCGGTTCAGGTTCGAGGGGGCAAAGTTCTGGATCAGGTGAATTTCGATCTTGACATTTGAATCACTCATGGCTGTACTCCTCCCTTTTTCCTTTTGTCCTCATCGGTATTGGTGGCAAAATCTCTGTCCGGCGATTCCTGGTAGAAGTCACGCGCCCACCTCAGTTGGACATACCCATCGGGATGGTCCCATTGCAGAAGATCTTCAAAGAGCGCAAACCAGTCCAGCGGCTGTTCGTTGGCTTTCAGCAGACTGATGGCCTGGCGCAGATTGTTGTCCAAGTCGTCGGGATTGGTGTTCAACAGTGAAACAAAGCGGGCTTCCATGCTTTCGCTTTTCTTCCGGAGGGGGTGAAATGCCTCGCCCAATGAACGGTCCTTTCTGTGTTGTGGAAATGCTCCGAAGAGCGTGGCCGTCAGGTAATAACAGCGATCGTCATAGCATTTCTCGGGCATATACGGAACGACATGTTTGTGGACTCGCGCCATCTCGCCCGGCTCTTTGCCCAAACCGCTCCTTAGATCCGCAAGCGCGCCCCGGTCCTGCCGGCCTTCCTCGATCAAGCTTAGCAAGTGGCCAATGAATGCTTTCTGTCTCTCATCAAGGCTCATTTTTACCTCCCTTCCTTTTCCTGTCCAGGTCATTGCTGTTGAAATCGGTGCGAACACGGGCGATAGCCTGGATCGCCCGGGTCGTGCTTCCCAAGGAGCGGATGCCCTCCTCCAACGCCTGGCGGGCTTCAGCCAGCACCTGCTTGCGCCATTCGCCGGACGCCATTTGCTGATTTTCTGATTTCCAGTCTTTGTTTTCGGCGTCCCAATCATTGGGGAGATTATGGAGCAGCGCAGAGAAATGTTCTTCAAGCCGTGCCCAGAAGGCGGGGCGGGGATCGATGGCGTTGACCACGCTGTCTATATCCTTTCGATCAGCTTTCCTGCCATCCGGCGCCAGGTACAGTCCCGCAATCTTCCGAGCACGTTCGCCGAGTTCATTGGCGGCGTTCTCGGCATTTTCGATTAGTTGGCCAAGCCTCTCTATCAGGTTGTCATCTTCCAGTATTGCGGCCGGCACCGGCAGACGATCGTGGCGCCAAAAAAGGAACTTCGCTGCTTTACCTTTATCCGACACCAAGCCAACGATGTTTGTGACGCACTGTTTCCCCGGAGGAATCACTCCATCATAACGCCCCCTGACCACAAGATTGAAACATTCCGGCCTTCGTTGCTGGCTGCCGGGCCTTGGAATCGTGAGGATTGAATGGACATCCCGCCAAGCAGCCTTGTTGCGATCCAACATCAGGGGCGATCTTCCCGTCTTTTCATTGAGTAGATAGGTTTTCATCGGGTCATCAGCGGATTTGTCTGCAGCCCGCCCCTGCACGAAAAACATCCTCGAGAACGTTCCATCTTTTGGAAGGAGTCGCACCAGGCGGCTCTGCCAGGTCAAGCAGTCCACTTCACCGAAGGATGGTGATGTTCTTCTGCTTTTCTCATTAACTTTGTCCCGGTACTGGTTTGGGTCGTCTAGCTCCCACGGGTAGGATGATGCTCCATCCGATGCAGTGTAAGGCAGGTTGAGCATCAGCGTATCGAACAGCGTATCGCCCTGCAACCAGATATTCATTCCTCGCAGTGCGCTCGCATCTGCAAAATATGGCCGGGCCTCCTTGTTCCCGTTGATTATTGCAGATTCACTCTTGCCAAATCCCAAGGCGAATGATTGGCAGGCGACCAGCCACCTGGCTGCCTTGGCCCCCGGCCAGTGGACCTCTTCCTGATCGCCGGAATGATCGAACAAGGTTGCGTTGTTGCCGCTGGCGCACTCGGCAGCAAGGCGCGTGATTGGAACTTCCTTGCCCTCGGTCTCCAGGTGCGACATCTGATAGAACGGGTAGTGCTCTGAGATGAGGTCGAACCGGTCGCTCCAAGTGTTAAGGTAGGTCGTTACTTCATCGTGGAGGAAGGCCCCGCTGACGTACAGGTCCTTCCAAGCCTGGAAGTCACGGTAACTCCCAAATGCCCTATAGAGGATCGCCAGCAACAACCGATGAAGCGCTACGGTGACCAGCGGCGAGTCGTCGAGGACCTCTCGCAACTCATGCGCTTTCAGGAGCGTGTCGCGAATGCCGTACTCGACAGATTCACCATGCAGGTCAATGCAGGGAATCCAATTCTGATCAGCTAGATTGAATGCAGTCATCTTCCCTCTCTTCCTTCTCGATCACGATCCCCAGTTTCTGATCCACCGTCAATATGTACTCTCCCACCGCGACCTGATTCTGCCCGTCCAGAGACAGCAAACGGGCATGGCGAAGATGCGCATTGCCAACCCATGGCCTGGGAATTGTGCCGTTGTCTCGCAGCCAACGGAAGATTCCGGGGTGGCTCAGTTTCGCCGACCGATCAAGCAGCGACCGCACATTTGAGACATCAGGATCCGCTGCCAGATTCTCGCCCTCCGGCAGCAGAACGACTGTGATGGAAGGATCGCCCTCGCGCGTTTCCGCTTTGGCGGCCTCATGGACTTTTGGGTCTTCGTCGTCAACCAGCTGGTCATTGAAATCTTCAATCAGGTCAGCCGGTATCCTGGGAGGGCCCACCAGCAGTCTTTTCGCTGCGATTACGGATTCATTGCGGTTGGTCTCCATTCTCTTTTTGGCCTCTTCCATGGCCGCGGTCCAACTGTCGCTACAATCCTGGGGGGATTCCCCATACACTGCCTCCACCAATGATTCGATTTCGGTTGGTATTTCGAGCTTCTCCCGCTGGCGCATAGCCATCCAGGTGCGCAGCAGAATGTAGCGATCATAGACATACTCGCTCCTGCCGAAACTCCTGGGCGGGGAGCCGGCTGCGTCCTGATCGCAGAGGACGATCAGCCGTGGTGTTTTAACGCCTGCTGGGCGGTGGCGCAGATGTCGATGCAGTCGCCCGCAGCGCTGAAGAAGCAAGTCAATGGGGGCCATTTCCGAAACCATAAGGTCGAAATCCCAGTCCAGGCTCTGTTCAATAACCT
>CAYXFH010000130.1:0-25563 GCA_964464245.1 uncultured bacterium | reverse complement strand
CGACGTTTAATACAAAAGCTCGCCGCACAAGCACGGCTCGCACGTCGCTTCGCTCCGCGGCTGGCTATTGCGCCCGTCGTTCGTGCCACATTCAGAGCTAAAGCTCTGAATAGTGTCACGCCCGCCAGACGCTGCCAGCCTTATGCGTGCAACAGTTATCGATGATTAAATGGAGTTGCATTGCCTTGGGCGTCTCTCGGTCGATTTGCTTGAGGAACAATGCCCCCGTAATTTGGCAAAGATGTTCAAGGCGGCACTTCACCAGAGCGGGGGTGCGAAAAGAAACTACATTGCACACCCTGCGCTATTCTTACGCCACCCACCTGCTGGAGAATCAGGTCAACCTGCGAACGATCCAGGAAGTCCTGGGGCACACCAGTCCAAAGACCACGGCGCTCTACACCCACATGACCAACAAGAGCCTGGTTGAGGTGCGCCAGGCGCTCGACAGCCTGTTGGAGTAATTTTTGCCGCAAGGAAAGTTTATGTTCTTGAATGACCCCGAGTTCCTACTCGGGAGATGAAGCAGCGCTCTTTCTTGCTTCACCCATGGCATCCGCTGCCATCATGGCATTGAGGACCTTATCAGGAGTGATCGTACCCGCTTCGTGATGGATGGTTTCCGTGGGAGCACAGGCCTTTTCAGCCGCCTTCATCAGCCTGTTTCGGTCGATGTTTCGCAAGCCAATGTCGGCAAGGGTGGTCGGCAATCCAATTTCCCCGCAAAAAGAGAACACGGATGCCGATTCCACAGGTGTGGCGTTCGTGAGTTGGAGACCCGTCAAGACGCCGAAGGCGACCTTTTCGCCATGGTAGAACGCATGGGTTTCTTCCAGCGCGGTCAGTCCGTTGTGGATGGCATGGGCTGCCGCCAGGCCGGCGCTTTCAAACCCGATACCGCTCAGGAGGATGTTCGCCTCGACAATGTGGTTCAGGGCCGGTGTGACAATGTGCTTCTCTGCCGCGACTTTGGCGGCCGCGCCGTACATCAGCAGGGTGTCATAGCAGAGCCTGGCGAGATTGAGCCCGGTCATTGTTCCATATCCGCCACACTCGTTCACCGACTGGGTGCGGTCACAGGATCTGGCCTCGAACCATGTCGACAGTGCATCACCCATCCCGGAAATCAGAAAGCGTGCCGGCGCCTGGGCGATGACACCGGTATCGGCCAGCACCACCTGAGGATTCATTTTCTGATAATGAACGGCATCGAAAACCCCCTCCTCCGAGTAAACGACGGCGCAGCCGCTGCACGGCGCATCGGTCGAGGCAATGGTGGGAGCGATGATAACCGGGATTCCAGCCCGGTCGGCAGCGATCTTGGCGGTGTCGATGGTCTTGCCGCCGCCCATGCCCACGAGGATGCCCACCTTTCTGCGGCTGATGATGCGGGCCAGACGGCCAAGTTCCTTTTCACTGCACTCGCCCTGGAATGGCTCAATGCCGATCGAGTTCGCAGCCAGACCATCGGCATATCTGGCAAGGACTTTCTCTCTTACTGTACGGGATGCCAATATCATCCCGTTCTTCCCCAACAGGTTTACCCAATGGGGTAATTCGCCCAGAACCCCCTCGCCCTGGATGTATTTCCCGGGGAAAACAGCTTTCAGGAACATATCAGCATTCCTTTTGTTCGTAAGGTGATTTCATATGTATCAGAGGATTCTCTATTATTCAAGGGGCAACACTATCCAGTCCCGAATGGCGCTCAATGTGCTTTACCGAGTCTTGGTCGCAGGGTTGGTGGCGTGGAGTTTTGACCAGATTAAGGTCGTTGCAGGTGAGCATTGGTGGGGGGGGAATGGGGCCGTATAAAATTGTGGTCAAGCAACCGCCGCTCGTTCTCCTGAACAGATCATCCGTAGCGTCGGCCAGAACGGTATCGTCGCGGTGGGGGCGCGTTTACCCGGCGGGACCGGGTTGTGTGACAGCAGCAGATCGACACGCCGGATAAATTCGTCAGAACCGGTTGGACGGCCAGTCGTCATGTTGCGGCGCTGAATCTCGCAGAACGTGCCGTCCATGGGTCCAGCCAATAACAAGACCAGAATGCCCCCCCCTTCGCTGTCCGCTAAACGGTGTCGCTGGCCTTGGCTTCAGGGCTGATTTCCGCCTCGACCGGTTGCTCAGGCTCACAGGGGCAGGCGGACGACACTTCCGCAGCCGCAGTGCCACATGGATGAGCACCACCGCGCGCACCCGGAACGTGACAGCCACCAGCGTGGCGATTGTGGAGTATAGCGCCCCCTTTATGAACAACCAGATCATCGCAGAAAGCAAGACGGAAGTCAGTCTGCTGATAAGATAAGGAATGAAAAGGATCTTGTTGCTGCGAATCATTGTACGACTCGCCAACCACCAAGGCGCCATCCACGCCAAAGTAAGTGGCGGCCAGCGTTGTGAAAGTGATGTAAGTGTCCAGTGGATCAAGGAAAAACAAAATCGTGATCCCTGCAGCGAGCCGGATGATTGTCATCAACATCGGGGTGGGGCGGTCTGATCAACGACAATTTATTCTTCCCATCAGCGACAGTCGGATTTCCCGGCCGGTTTTTTGGGTTTTCTGCGTTCGATGAGGGCTCCGGGTTAACCCCCGGAGCTATTCTGCTGAGATTGTCTTTAATATGGCTTTTTTTTCTCACGCAAAGTCGCCAAGACCGCCAAGAAAACAGGACTGAATACAGCTGAAAGGAATCGACGGTTTTGGGGGTGGTTTTGGGGGGTATTCAGGGGGGTGTATTGGGTGTATTTTCGTGTATCTTGGGACGATACCTTATGGATCTCGGCACGCGCCGTGGCATTTGGTCATTTTTTGAGGGTTTTGCTGACAGGTATGTATGTCATATATGTACGGGATATACATGCTTCGTTTCACGCTGACTGAGGTGGTCATATTGTCAAGCCAGGGCGCCATCGTTTTAAGCACGGATTGTCCGGAGTGCGGCGTCAAGACGATGTCGCCGCCTTGGGTGAACCGCCATTCGCGCTTGACGCTTGTCAGGCAGATTCTCTCCCGATTTGTTTCTGCGCTTGAGGGCGAGAAAGTGAACGCATGGTCGGTGACCGGCCCTTATGGGACCGGCAAGTCCGCGTTTGCAGCATTCCTTCTGTCCTTGTGTTCAGGACCTTCGAGTCAACAGGGCAAGGTGGCGACGGACGTGCTCTGCAAGGCTGATCGGCAGCTCGCAGGGCAACCACATGGCCAGCACGATGCGCCGCGGCGGGCGGTGGAAGCGCGCGGCCGCGAGTTCGTCGAGGTACACGCTGTCGGGATTATCGCCGTCACCGCGCGCACGGCGTGGGGCGTGAGCACGGCCACGACGATGTTCGAGTCGCGCATGGCCTCGCGAATCTGCTCCTCCCAGGCGTGCCCGCCGCGCATCTCAGCTTGGTCGAGCCAGCAGGAGAACCGCCCCGTGGCCTCGAGGTCCGCCTTGAGCCGCCGCGCCATGTCCGTCGCGTCAGCGCGTCCGTAGCTGATAAACACGCGTAACAGGCGCTGCGCCCCTGCGCCCGCCGCTTTGGTTGTGCTGGAATCTGTCACCGGGAACCACCCCAAAATTGCCATGATGCCATGCACGAAGTTTCCCACCCGCGAGAGCAATTGTTCAAAGGAGTTGTGGATGATCGTGTTTCGTGGCTCGTTCGGATTCCGGTGACGTGGTTCATTGGCTATCCAAGAACTCCCGAAAAATCGCAGGCGGTTCTGGACCGAGGGACTGAAGTCTCCGGACCACTTCGTCACGCTGCATTCCCATTCCTTCTAGCAACTTGGCGTAGTTGCAGACAACCTTTTGCAGCTCTGGGAAACGATGACCGGTCGCACGGGTGAACTGGAGGAGGATTTCCAGCGTGTGGCGCATGAGCAGTTCGGCCTCTGCCACGCGCTCGGTAGCATAGAGCAATGTGGCATAATTGTAGAGGTCTCTGGCCACTTGGGGGTGGTCAGGTCCGTAGCTTTGCTTGTCAATGGCTAGCGCGCGGCAGTAGAGTGACTCGGCTTCCGCCAACTGGCCGCCGCCTTTGAGCAAACTGGCCAAGTTGTTGAGGCAGGTGCCCACGACGGGGTGGTTGGATCCGTAGGCGCGCTCATCAATATCCAGCGCTCGGCGCAAGAGCGGCTCGGCCTCCTTCCACCGGCTGGTGGCTTGAAGCACCCCGGCCAGGTTATTGAGCTCTCTGGCCACGTCGGGGTGGTCGGGGCCGCGGCTCTGCTCGTTTATGGTCAGGGCGCGGCGGAAAAGCGACTCGGCCTCCGCCATCCGTCTGGTAGATTGGAGCAACAGGGCCAAGCAGTTAAGGCTGGCGATCACTGCGGGGTGATCGGGGGCGTGGCTTTGCTCTGCGATGACCACTGCACGGCGCAAGAGCGGCTCGGCCTCTTTCCACCGACTGGTGGCTTGGAGTACACTGGCAAGACTATTGAGGGCCCCGACCATGTCGGGGTGGTCGGGACCGCGGCTCTGCTCGTTTATGGTCAGGGCGCGGCGCGTGAGTGGCTCGGACTCCGCCAGCCGGTTGGTGAGATAGAACAAACCGGCCATGGCGTTGAGATCCTTAGCCACACTGGGATGATCGGGCCCGTAGTTCTGCTCATCAACGGCCAGCGCGCGGCGGTAGAGCGGCTCAGCTTCCGCGAAGAGTGCGGCGCTTTCGAGAAAAGTGCCCAGTGCGTTAGCGGCAACCGAGATCTCCGTGTCCGCACGATTCGACTCGCGGGACCACGCTTCGAACGAGACGAGGTACGGGCTCCCCATCGTTCGTTCCTCACCCAGCCAGACCCAGTAGCGAATCAACTCATCCCGGTCACGTTCTTTGATTTCGAGAAAGCGATCTATGCCCAGCAAGCAGGCGCGGAGCCGGTCGCGCGCGTCGGTCTGCCACAGCAACCACGGCAGCTCGTCACAACTGCGGGCCGAGACAGGCTGGGCTTCGAAATAGTCTGCCAGTTGCAGGCGAAAGTCGTCCCGCTTGTCTTCGTCGGACACAAACGCCGCCTGGACGGCGGCGCGGATAAAGTCGTGTGCGAAGTTGAGGATGCCTGCACGGTCCACCAGCCCTTCCTCAAGGGCGGCGCGCAGGGGCGCCCATGTGGCCAGTGGCAGGTGCGGCAAGTCCTCGGGACATAGCAGGCGCAGGAGTTCTGTCTCCGTCAGGCCGCGCCGCGCGGCCCACAGGAGTCCCAGCGCCTCAGCCACCAGCCCGGGCCGGTCGCGCTCATAGTCGCGCTGGTAACGGGTCAGCACCTTCTGCACCAACGCCGGGATGTCCGGCGCGTCAAGATAATCGCCCAAGCGTTCGTCGAGCCGGTCGTGCGTGCCGGTGACACGCAGTTCGTCGAGCAGGATCTTCAGGAAAAGTGGATTGGCGGAAGCGGGCGCGGCGGCGAGCCGCTCAAGCCGAGGCGCGGCGAGCCGCTTGCCAAAGCGGGCGAGATACTCGGCTATCATCCGTCGACGCTTGTAGGGCGTCAGCGGCACCACACGCAGCGCGGTCCAGCCGCGCCCCTCTACCGCCTGTAACGTGTCGCCCGGAAGCGTGGACACGATCAACCGCAGGGGGCCAGTGAACGGGTGCGGTGGAAGCCAGCCTAGCAGGCGCGCGTGGTCGCGGTCTTCGAGCTGGTTGAGTGCGTCCAGCACGAGGATGCAGCGCACGCCGTCGCGACCAGCCTTGATGCGCGCCTTGGCCAGCCAGACGGGGAAGGTCTTCAGAAGGTCGTCGTGGGAACTTGGCAGTTCCTCGGGGTCGCTGGTCCAGCGTTTGATCTCGGCGATAAGTCGAGCCATCAGTCGCCAGTGGTCAGCGCTGTCGGGCGTGCTGCCGACGTAGTGCTGGACGATGAAATCGCGTGGGTGGTCCCCGCGCCAACGCTTGAGCCAGTTGGCCAGCAGGGCAGACTTGCCGCCGCCGGAGTCACCAAGCACGACCAGCGGCGCGCCGTCACAAGCCGCGTGCGCGTCGAGCGCCGCGAAATAGTGGGCCCGCCCGATGTAGGTGCGGCGACGGATTTCGCCATATGACTCGTGGTCGCGTGCCTCGCGGGTAAGCGGATCGGGGACGCTTTCCTTGGAGAACTCGGCCTCGATGGCGGCACGGAGATCTTCGAGGACGAATGCGGTCAGCTGGACCGGGTCGGAGTAAGGTTCGCGAATAGCACAGTGGCCGGCGACGTTGGCAGAGCGAATGCGGGCCTTGAGCGCGGATTGCTTTTCGGCGGTCTCTGGGTTCTCCGGCAGAAAATCCGGGCCGCGGGCCGTGGCGTGGGCGGGGTCGCGGAAGTAGAAGAACGAGTGCCCGGCCATCTCGGGATTGTTGAGCACACCGTGGAGAATCTCCAGTTCGGTGACGCTCCTGCCACGGAGGTTTTCGAGCCATGGTTGCTCTTCCCTGAGGTCGTCCGTGACCGCGTCGTCGCCGGGCACCCAGCCATAGCGTTCACCCAACAGGCCGACAAAGAACGGACGGCAGGCACGGATTTCGTCGAGACAGAACTTGAGGGTTTCCCTGCGGGTGCTCTGCTCCTCAGTGACGCCCCAACGCAGGTCCACCTCGATGAGTTCCACTTGGCGCTCGCGACAGAAAAGGCGCAGTTCCGGCCAAGCATGGGTCATGAGCGTGTCGCGCTCCTCCATCATGTCGCGAAACGTGGACGACACAAAAACGCGAACGCGGCGGTTGGCCACCCGGAAGGCGCAGTCCTCTACAGGGTTCATCGGCTATCCATGAATCCTTTGTGAATCGCACGCAGTTGCCATTAGTTGCCTTCCGCGGTGAGTTCTATCTTTTTTCAACCGTTACACCGAGGCCTTCTCTTGTGAGAGCCGACACCAGCGCTTTGGCCTTCTGCGGTTCTGTTATTGTTACGCAAGCTTTTCCAAGTTCATGGATGTCTTTGGTGACTTCAAAGGCAAGATCGGAACCTCTGAAAATCCAAATTTCACAGAACACGGTTTGGTTCTGATGCGTCTCGGTGCGCCATGATACTCAATTGGCACTCGTGGAGACCGTCGTGTCAACAGATCATACCGTGGTGGCAGGGTTACTTTACTCTAAAATAGTGAAAAAACGCTCCTTTCTGCTCTATTTTCGGCAATTGGGCGCAACTATTCCTGCGTAAGGGCAACCGCGCGCCTGAGATTGAACGCCATGATGCCGAAGGTCATCTGCATCATGGTCCGCTCCAAGCCAATGTATACCGCCCGCCCGCACCGCAGCCAGCGCTTGAGACACGCGTTGGCGCCTTCGATGAACGAGCGGATCCGCGCGATGGAACGGTTGCGACCGCGTTGCCAGCGCGAAAGAGGCCGCCCCCTGACGGCGCGCCGCATGATCGACGGGTGGGTCTTGTTGGCGCGCAACAGATTGCGGTTGGCCCGGCTGTCGCAGCCTTTGTCGGCCAGCACCTCGCTCTCAGTTCCATCCACAAGCTCGCCCAGCATCTCCGTGTCGCTGACGCTGGCGGCAGTCACCACATGCGACGTGATCAGTCCCGTCTCGCGATCTTGCGCAAGGTGAAGCTTGTAGTCATAATGTGGCTTGTTCTTCTTCATGGTAAAGTCCGCGTCCGGGTCAAGGGGCGATGGCGAAGGCTCCCCTTCCCTGGGTTTGCGCGGAGGGCGAACCGCCGCCTCCACCAGCGTCGCGTCAACAATCTTGATCGAACCCTGGCGCACGCCGATGCCCTGTTGCTCGAGCTGGATTGTCACTGTTGCGAACAACTCGTCGAGCAGACCCGCCTCGCGCAACCGCCGACGGAAGACCACCAGCGTTGTGTCGTCGGGCACGAAGTCGGACGGGTTGATACCTAGCCTGAGTTTACGCCTTATGCGGAAAGGCAAGGTCTGGATATCTGGAAATACAGGATTTAGCGGATAGTTTCTGTATTACCCTGCGTGGAGGGCTTGGGCAACGTGTAGAATCTCGGCGAGTTTGCGTTGGCGTGGCGACATTCGACTGAGAGTGATGTGGTCCTTGGGATGGGCAAGAGTTCCGGGCGGATAGATTACGGCGACTTCGCGGATTTCGGTAAGTTCTTCAAGCAAAGCGGGCAACGACAGGTTCATGCCTGCCTGGATTGCGATCTTGCGTGCAATGGTTGCCAGCAGCAGTGCCAGAACACAGTAGAGGCCATGAACGCGCAGTTTCTGGTCGGTCCAGTGGTAGGCGGGTTGCCAGTGGAGGAAGTCGATGTTCTTCATATTTTTGAAGGCCTCCTGCGCCTCGTCGAACATGTCGAGTTGCAGGACGCCGCCCCTGATGAGCGCCTCGATCGCCGCCTGGTTGTCGTCGAGCCAGGCGAGGTTGGCGTACAGGTTGTCCTCGTCAAAGGCCGAGTGCAGGCCCAGCACCTCCAGCGCCACATGCGAGCGCGCCAAGGCGCACGGGCCGACAGGCGCGAGCCCGGGCCCACGGCGCGCGCGATCACCTGCCACAGCGCCAGGCGGCTCTGTCGGCCCAGGCCCAGCGCCCGGTCGGCGCGCCAGTTCGATGACCGCGATCTCGGCGGGCTTGCAGTGCGATAGGTTGGCGATGGTTCGGTTCTTGACCTTCCCCCCCTCGCGGTAACTCTCGCGCATCAGCACGCACTCGGTGACACCCTTTTTGCCGTGGTAGACATTCCTTACGATTTTCAAGACCCCGACAATGCAACGGACTACATTGCCTTGTCAAGTAAAAAATGCGCGCATCGTGCATAATTAGTGACTACATTCTTCCGCCGAAAACCAACCTAACATCAGCCGCACCAGCGTTCTTGCAAAAAACAGGGGGGGAAGATCCGTCGTATAGCGGACATGATGCGTGGGTCGCCATCCTGAAGCCACAAACTCACCGAACGTCTGCTGCCCCAATCCAAACCGTGAATGAGAATTGATTCGTGGCAACGCAGCAGCAATTCCCGAGAGCTTCGTGCACGCTGCTGACAAAACAGCGCCCACGGGCATGTGCACTCGCCATGCGACTTTCGCCTATTGCAGGAGTTTGGCAAGGGCGTCAATCACTGTAGCGTAGTCCTCTTCGCTTGTGCGGTGGTCAGCGCTGATCCTGATGGTCCCACTTGCCAAGGTGTAGTCCACACCCATGGCCAAAACCGTCTTTGGGGGATGACCTGCTCCTGAAGAGCATGCCGAGCCAGTACCAACAATGATTCCGAGTGCTGCAAGCCGGTAGGCGATGTCCTCTCCGGTTGCGCCCGGAATCGAAAAACACGACGTGTTCGGGAGTCGGGGAGCCCCTTGCGAGTGGACGACCACGTCTGGGACTGTCGCCAAGAGCTTGGACTCAAAGTCGTCCCGCAGCAACTGGAAAGTCCTCATGCCAGCGAGATCAATCTCGGCCGCAGCAGTTGCCATGCCGGCCAGGCCTGGGGTGTTCGTTGTTCCTGCCCTCAATCCGTTTTCCTGCCCACCTCCTCTGAGCAGAGGTAGAAGCTCGGTGCCAGGCCTAATGTACAGTCCGCCAACGCCCTTTGGCCCATGGAATTTGTGCGCAGAGAATGATAGCAGATCGACATCTTGGAAGCTATCATGGAGATCCACAGGGAGCTTCCCGATGAGCTGAGTCGCGTCGGAATGGAAAAGCACGGCCGGATTGTGCTGCCGAAGAATCTTTCCGATTTCGTGAATGGGCTGCAGAACGCCGGTCTCGTTGTTCGCAGCCATAATCGACACGAGCACGGTGTTGGCGGAAATCGACGCCGTCAAAGCATCCAATTGGACGACACCTTGCTTGTCGACCGGGAGTTCCACCACATCGAAGCCTTTGCGCATGAGCGCGGTGGCTGACTCTGACACTGAGCTGTGCTCAATCGCACTAAAGATGATTCTGCAGCCATTGTGCATTTCGGCCGCTGACGCAAAGACCCAGTTGTTCGATTCAGTTGCCCCAGAGGTGAAGACTATGCACTCGGGCTCTTCCGCATGCAGAACTTGCATCATCGCCGATGCTGCTTCGCGCCTGGGTTTATCCGCCCCAGTGAACGCCGCCGTTGAAGCAGAGGCGTTGGCGTAGCACTCTCCCAAGTAAGCTACTGTTGCCGCGATCACGCCAGGCGTGGGCTGGGTTGTCGCATTATTGTCCAAGTAGATCATCGCGTGTCTACTGCACTACACTTGCTATTGCACATGGCGCTCGGTGACCGCTTGGCAAAGGCTCCTAAACTCCTCGAGATTGGCAAAAGGGACCTGACAGAGAAGAGATTCGGCGCCGCCGAGACGAGCCAATATTTGTCCGCGGGACAAGAGGCTTTCGGCCCCCTTCTCTCCAAGGCAGAACATGGACGTTCCTTCTTGGGCAACGCGCAAGATCAGACGATTGTCGAGATTGTCACGCAGTTGCATCGGCATGACTTCCACTGAGGGGCGTTGGGCGGCGAAAATCAGGAATATCCCAGCGGCTCGGGCCTTCATACCAAGACGATTAACTAAGGAGACAACTTCCCGCCGGTAGTCCTCGTTCTGCATCCAGTCTGCGAACTCGTCGTGGATCAGCCAGATCAGTGGCATCTTTTCGGTGTTCTGCTGGTTGAAGAGTTGCACATGGTTGACGCTTGCGCTGTTTAGACGCGGATATCGGCTTTCCATCTCTTCGACAAGATGCTCGATGGCGACAAGAGCTTCATCGGGTTTGGTGATGATGCCCCCGTCAATGTGGGGCAAGTTTCCTAGCGGACCGTAATCCACCCCGTGTTTCGGATCGATCAGAACGACCTTCGCTACATCAGGCGCGTTGGTGGCCGCAATTCCCAGCAGAATGTTCTGCAGCAGAACCGATTTCCCACTGCCAGATGTTCCGGCAATGAGCGTGTGCGGAGATTGAGTCAGTGGATCGAGGAACAAAGGCGTACTGTCATCCTCTTTCAGCGCAACGAGAATCCGCGTATTCCCTTGTGGCGTGATCTCTGGACACCACCGCTTCCATACGCTACCGATGGAGATGATCTGGCGTTCGGGCCTCTCAATTGAGATTGCCACTGCACCAGCCTCAGGCCGGACATTCACGACCTTCAACCCATGCGTGGTGTAGAGTTCCGTCCGTTTTCTCTCCAACGCCGCAGAAGTCAGCTTATCGCTGCCCTTAAACTTGAGTAGTAGGGAGTTTGGAGTAAGCAAAGGAGGACTGACGAGTTCGGCTGGCATTTCGTACCCAACAAGCGCTTTCCTTGCAGCAATATTGGTCTCTGCCACCCAGGCCAACGTCCTGGCATCCGCTTCCTGCGGTTCTGGATAGGCTTCAAGAAACTGAAGCAGTGGATCGGCTTGCGTGAAGGACTCACGTTGCTCGACAGGTGTGGGCCGCTCAGAATCCGAGAGTTCCGCGGTCAGTGCTGCCACTCCCGTTGATGTATTGTTCCCCGCCTCGACAGGTAAGGTACTGTCTTCGGCAAACGGCACAGACTGCTGCGGAACGGCCGAATTCTGACGGCTGCCAGAAACGACAGTTCCTGGAATTCTGCGTTCGGGTTGTTTCTTATCGAGGAAGGACTTGAGAAGCGCCCTAGTCTGATTCAGGGAAAACAACTCCTGGTAGCCATTTTGCGTATTCTCGACCGAGACCGGCTCGTAAGTCGCGTTTGGCTGCTCTGTTCCGTGGTCGAATACATGCGAGTAACCGCGAATGCGGATGCCACACAGCCCGTCTCTGACCATGCGCCGCCACTTGGAAGCGTCAAAGTCGTCGACGGCATAAGCTTCGATTCCGTCAACGATCATATCCGAAATGCGAGCCAGCCAGATCTCTCGGTCGAGACACTTCTCAGCCGTGCCCAAGCCTCTCTCCAGACGGTCAAGAGTCTGGCGAAGCTGACCCGCTGATTCCTTGGCCTTCTTCGTGATTGCTGCGTGCTCAACGAATTTTACTTCCGTCACTACGATGTCGAGAACAGGGGAGCCACCTTGATCAATTCCCGGCGACAGGCACAGGATATCAGCAATCTGCTTCTCTTCCTCTCCCAGCCATGATGCGTAGTCATCAAGGAGGAACCAACCGAAGTGCCGCTCCGTGCCAAGCTCGGTGCTTACCAAGTACTTGCTGAGAACCAAACCGAGCAGTTCTTTGGCGTTCTCAGTTCGTCGGACGGCGCGGAGAACAAGGTTGCCCGATATGGTATTGGCCTCTGTCAGCAGGTCGTCGACCAGGCTCTCCATTCGCTGAGAATCGATTTCGGGAAGGAGCTTCGAAGCCAGCTGTTGAAGGGCGTTGCGCAGCATACTATCCTTCGCCTTCGAAGAGATAATCAGATGTCTCCCTTGGGTGGAGGTTCGCTTGTAGCGGATGATCTTGATTCCCTGGTTTTCCAAGAGCTTGCGATGAAGCAGTTCATCGAAGTTCACCACCCAATTCCCCAGTGAATGCATCTTGTCGATCAACTGGGCGATGGACTCTTCATGGAGGCCAAGGGACCGAGTTGGAATCAAGCATTGCCCGTCAGGTACGCCCCGAGCCTTCTCGGGTTCTCGGGCGTGGGCTATTGCTTTGAGGTATAGCCACGCTGATTCTGGGCCGGTAGGAGAGGTCAAGTACACAGCCGCACTGATAGCACCGCATCGCATAGGCTTTCGTCGCGACCATGCAGACGGTCTCACCTTGTGCGCCGGGCGATTGTCAACGGGGACCATGTCCCACTCCAGCTTCGCGTGACGGGCAATTGTGCTTTCCGCAAAGACAATGTCATAAGGGTGTCCGTCTTGAGATCGCCAACTCCCATCTTCGGACACCATGATGTTGATGCGTAGCCGCGCCATGAACTCACGCGTGGCCTCGCTAGTGTTGAAGGAGTCGGACGACTCGGTGACGCGGGCAAGCGACCGGTAGAGCGCTCGCAACTTCCCACCATCGCTATGCGCCAGAAGAATCTGGCACATGGCATCCTGCTCTTCGTCTTCACTTAGATTGCGGATTTCCTCCACTACGGCCCCGGGTAGCAATTCAGAGTCGCAGTCAAACAGCACAACGGAAAGGTTGTCGCGTTCATGGGGCTGAAGCTCGAGGTAAGATTCGACAATGGCGCCGATCTGAGCGGCTGCCGCTTTCGGATCGGTGTCCGTGGACACGTCCTCATCGCCACTCTTCACGGGAGGCTCATGCACGCTGTAGTTTTGATGATGTTCACAGTGGGCGAGAATCTCTGGTTGCTTGCCGCGCAATTGGCACACGATTTCCGGATAGTAGATGTGCCCCAGCCACTCTGCCGTGTCCTCAAAGAATAGATCCCCATCGGCGTCGCTCAGCGTTTTCGCCCCGGTGGTCAAGTCCTCAGCCAGCTGGGCAAACTGTCTTGCCTTAGCAGTTATTGCTTGAAGCCGAAGCGGATGCCATGGCGGTACGATGGCGGTCGAGCGGGCTTCAGGGCCGAAGCTCTCAACCCGTATTGTGGAAGCTGATAGTAGAACCGGTAACACCGTCCCCCAAACGGTATCGGGGAAATGGGCCGATGCTGCGAGTCCGAGTAAACGACCATATGCCTCAGCAGCCTTTCCCACCTCTTTATCTGCCGCAAGCCCCTTACTGAGAAACGCCTGCAGAGCTGCCCGGTACGAATCTTCAAATTCGTCGAATACCGCAAGCAACGCCTGCTGATCAGCTTTAGAAAGGCTCTTTGTTCCGACAAGGTAGTGGAGGCTCGCGATGACCTGGCCACGCACCGAATGATTCTTCAGCTTCTCTGTCTGCGGCACAAGGCTTCCGGAGGTTCTGCCAAATACCGGCTGAAGACATAACACGTTCCGAAGGTCTAGGGGAAGCGAACGGCGACCGGACGTCTCGCGCCGAACGGCAGTGCATACGACAGGATTCTTAGCTGTCGCGAGCCGCTCCATATCGCTTCTTTGGTTGGCTGCAATGGATTTTGGATTGAAGCGCCACACAAGCTTGATCTGGCGCTGGGTGTCGGACTGAAGCTCGACGTAGAACACCAACTGGCAAGCATCTCGGCTAATGCTGGATTCCTTCAGCCGCCGTTTAGTCAGTTTGTCCTTGCGCCAGGCCGCCAGCAACTGCGGGTAGTCGAGGATGCGCATGCCATGGAACTCGACGGACTTGCTGAGCAGTGGCGGAAGGCCCTGGTAACACGTGGCAAAATAGGTTCCCGTTGCTTCATTGACGAGATAGAGGTCCTTGTCTTTAGAAGCTTTGGCCCGTACAACCAGTTTCCAAGCCTTTCCCGTAGTCCGTGGTCGGAGAAGTCGAAGACACCGGGCCAGACCATTGAGGAAATCTGTATCCTCCACAGATCTCTCCAGAATGAAGCCCTCCCAACGAGAGAAGAGCGGAGGACTGGTCTGAAGTTCCCGATAATAGCGACGGAAGAACGCCTTGTCCTGAGGAGACGCTCCTCCTTTGGCGCCTAATTCCGCCAGTTGTTTGAGGCACTCTTTTTCCTCGTCAAGAAGATCTCGGAGCTTAGCTTCACTCTCGAAAAGCGTAAGAGTCTCTTCTCCAAGATTCTGTTTCTTACTCGCCTTGATCCGCTCAAACAGAGCCGGATTCACAATACTCCAGTCAATTTCTGCAATCTTCGCGGATGCCGCCGACCAGCCGTAGTCAGCTGCAACATACTCATCGAAGGTCGCTGCCACTGCCGGATCGCAATCATCTTGCTCCCGATATTCCCTGACCGCCGCAGCCAGCATATCATTGTCGAGCAGCGTCTCCGATCTGTCGCGTTTCGTGAGAAAGCATTGAGCGGAGCGCTTGTGATCGTTGAACTTTCGCTTCCACCGGGAAGTTTGCCCACGTTGCTTTTCACCGATGGAGAAGAGATCTGCGCGTCGTGGAAGACGAAGAGCCGGCAGGCTGTTGCCTAACGCTTCCGGAAGCAGGCCATTCTGATGGACAAGAGTGGATGTGCGCGCAACGAAATCGGCGAATTCGCTCAGTCTGGCGAACGCCAGCGAGTTGAGTCCTCTTAAGGCTGCTCTCCACCAGGCTTTGTGAGTTGCATCCATTATAGGGGGAGCAAACGCGTCCACCCATGCCTCGTCCGCATCCATGATTTCCTGCTCACCGAACGACTGCATCATGCGAACCGTATCCCATTCGCTCTCGTCCGGTGGCCCGAGAAGCATGAGCTTCTTCTCCGCTTCTGGCTCCTCATTACGATAGTCGCCCACAGCATGGTCTGTGAGCAGCTCTTCGGGAACAGCAGAATCCGAAAAGACCTTCCGGGAAAGATGAACTTCAACGAGAGGCCTCAACACAGGGTCCCGCTGGATCAGGCTGATGGTCGCGACAACGCACTCGGGATGCAGCCCCTGAAAGTAGAGCTTCACGGCGTCATTCACGTGGGGGATCTTTTCGCGCAGAATGCGACACACGACCTTAGCGATTATCTGGCTTGAGTTCATCGAGACTGTTCCCGTGGCTGAAGTGGGTTGAGCACATACGCTTGGGAATCTGAGAGTCGCCGAAGCATCCCCATGCTTTTTAGGCGTGCTTCGAATCGCCGTTGGTTGCGGCGGAAGGCCTGACCTGAAACGGTCTCCGCGAGTTCGCGGTACTTTGCTTCTTCAAGAACAGTCTGTTGTCGTGGCCCAATGATGATACCATATCGAGTAAACAGCCTGTCCAAGAACTGCTCCAGGGGACATTCATGAACTACGTTTGCTAGAACGAGGCTCTGCAACAGCTGATCAGTCGGAGCATATCGATAGCGATTGGTGGCGCGTTTGGAGACGAGACCGGCTTCGCGACCGTAAGTGAAATGCACCCGCGAGAACTCTTTGGCATGACGGTCCCTAAAATACTTGGTGACCTCGTCGCGGAGAACTTCCACCTGGCCTCTGCCAACATGTTCCTCGAGAATCCGATCCGGCACCCGAAACGTCGCGCGGAGAAACTCACAAGCCTTCTCCAGCCGCTCAGAGAGCGGCAGTTCTGATGCCCCAACTAAACCACCCCATTCCTCAGAAGAGAATGTGTTGCTGAGGAACATGTCCACGGCACGTCTGGCTAGATCCGAATTCTCCGTCAGCGATTCAACGGAAAGCTGCCGCACCACTGTTCTCCGTGGAGCAACGATTTCGCAGATCATCGGAAGGGGGGCTTTGCCGCCAAGAAATCTTTCGGAAGCCACCTCCGCATGGTAAAGCGAGATGTGGAGAGCGCTCAAAGGCACTAGCCACGTAAGCTTGTCATTGTCCGGTGCTTGAAGCGTCAGCACGCTGACATAGTCCTCACCGAGCAGGTCAAACCTTCGGTGTGAGGCATACGGGAGGTAAGTCTTTACGCCTTTGCGAGTATCTTCGATCTCATCGATCTGAAGCATGCGGAGGAGGCGGCGAGCCTGCGAGTCTCGGTCAAGGAATATCGTAAAACTGGCGCGCAGCGAGTCTGCGGCCTTAGAGCGGGCAAGCATTATGTGAAGCAATGTTCCTGCTCGTGTGAAGGTATTGGCCGTGTGGTCGAGGCGCTTCTCTCCGCCGTCAGCCCTGACTCCGACTTCCCAGTAGAGAGCTTCCGCCGCCATCGGGAAAATGAAGCGGTTATAGATTCCTTTGCTGCCATCTAGGCCGTTTACTGCAGTGGAGCGGACGAGATCAACGCCTCGCTCAAACTGCACGAAGTCGTGAAACCGATTCTGCAACGGCGAGTAATCCGCTGCACCAGGCCCCTCATATTCATCCTTGGTATGTGCAAGCCATTCTTTCCATGCCATCTCTGAGGAGACGTTTTTTGCTTGAACCCTGGCGGCAAGTTCCGCCGCCTTTTGGTTGAGCCGGAAGAGCAGGTTTCTGAAGCGGATCCGAAGACAAGGACGCGCCAGCGGAGCGTTGGCCTTGCCAACGTCAGCCAAAGGGTCCTTAGCCTCTGATTCAAGGCAGGCCTGTGCGACGTTGAACATTTCCAGAACGAGCAGCCATGCAGTCTGGTCTTCGCGTATTCGGTGTCCCCAGATGACCTCATCGACCCGCGCATGCTCAACATCCTCAAGGAGTGGTAGTATATCCATGTTCATTTCAGTCCCCGCTCAGGTTGAGGATGACGCATCCTGCCGTGCCGTCATTGTTGACATGAAGCAGCTTGAGACTTCCGCCCGCGGGGGGCGGCGCGAGTCTAGCCAGAACCCGGCTCTTGAGAGCCCAAATATCTTCCGAACACTCCCGTGAAAAGCTGGTGGGCAGCGCGCCAGTGGCCACCCGCTTCAGAAACTCAAAGCGGGTTAGCGTTAGGGGAAGGCTGACAGGGTCGAGCTGATCACGTAGATGAATGGTTATGCGCGGGACTTGCGACATTTGGTCTCCGGATTCGAGATCGACGAACGGATGCTCTCCGCCGCTGGAAGCACGCGTGGGTATCCTACGGACCTCAATCTCACTGGAGTTCCCTGTGGCGAAGTCGAGGGCCGTGGTGACAAACAACTGATCCCGCTCATCAAGCAACATGCCGGTCCAGATGCGGTTGAGCGCGAGAACCAAAGGCCCAAGATTCCTGGGATGAGGTGCCCGTCCCTCTCTCGCTGGAGCGAGAAGCTGCTCCAAATACTCCTTTGCATGATGAAAATTAGTCATACTCCAAGGGTTGTATCTGCTTTCCATCTCGGGAGGTGTTCGGAAAAACAATCTCCGCCGTTGCGCAACAAGCTGCTGTTGGAACGTGCTCTCTCCGTTCTCCACTTCCTTGAGACCGACGCTCAAGTAGTGAACCCGAGAAACATTGAAGACAGAGTCCGGTGGAAATACGGGGTCCTGCAGAAAGAGCTTTTCATAGTCTGATTTATAATCGTCATCGTCCGGTCCAAAAAGAATCAGGTTGTCCGCTTGATTCGAAGTCTCCAGCCCAACCCGAAAAGATTCTAGTGGCCCGAGTACTTTTTCCCGCCAGTCAGGCTCCAGGTTCAGTCCCAGAATATTGGCGAAAAAGTTGGACGCATCGGAGCGCCCCTCCGCCATTAGTGTACGGATATGCTCAACATCCATGACCCCATAACTAGACGCTCTTCGGTCGCTGGATCCCAGCAAGGCGTTGGCGAGCATCGCGAGGATATTCCTAACGGGCAGGTGCCAGTCATTGGAGTCGCAAAGCCGCGCTAGATCCACGAGACGCCGGCGCACGGTGGCGTCTCTCAGCGCCATGTAATTGCGACGAAGCGGAGAATCCGGTGCGAAGAGGTCGTTGGTCCCTGAATGTTCTGCCTCCAGCGCTTGCCACCCAGGATGTCCTACAACAGCATCGATACATTGGGCCAGGACGACGTCCGTTTCGACGGAGGACATGTGGAATAGCCGCAGTGGGATCTCCGCATCCGGTTGGGTACCTGTGAGCAGACAGTGCTCCAGAATAGCGAGTGCTTTTCGAACCTTCTCGGACCCCGAGTGGTCTTGCCAAGCCCTCAGAAGCTGACCATCATTGGCGGCGATGACAAAGAACTCGCGTATGCCGGTTTCCGGTTCTTCGCCGAGGATAAGCCGACTCCACGTTTCGATGCGCTTGGCTTCTTCCTGAGGCGTGCCCTTCGCCCCAAAAAACCTGGACGCACTGAGGTCGCGGTTCATGTGAGCACGGAATCGGGTATTCTTGCCGCCAATTCCCTCGTGGATCCAAGAAGCTCCTCTTGCCTTGAGCCTCTTTGCATTACCGCCCAGCTTCAAATGGATCTTGTGTACGAGGCGCGTCTTGCCGACACCTGCTTCGCCTGCCAGGATGACATTTGTCCAAGTGTTGACCTCGTTGTCGAACAAGGATAACACTTCCTCTTCCATTGGGTGCAAGAACTCGATAGGCAGAACCCCAATGTCATCGATGTAGCGCTCCATGCGCTCGTGAAACAAAGCCTTCGTTGCACCATCTTCATGTGCGGCATAACTACCAAGCAGCTGAATCCATGTCTCGCCTTGAGTCATAATTGTTGCCTCGTTGGGGAAGTCAGATCTGGCATATGAGGCATCCGCTTCGGGAATCAGGTTCGATATCGAGTCCGCCGAGGGTTTCCGCGAGCAAACGGTTTGGCCGGCGCTTGGCTAGACGTTCCTGCACCTTCTTCCAATTTTCCTCGATCTCTGCCATTCGCTCGGGCTTCTCAAGCTCGGTTAGGGATTCATTGTCGCACCAGTAAAAAATCCTTCCGTTCACTGGGTTCGGTTTCTCGTAGGCTTTTGCCTGCTTGTAAAGCTCCGGGTAACGGTGCCTAAGCCGAACCCACTCTATCTTTTGTTGATAGAAGCAGAAAAAGCAGCCGGACCTGGTCCGACCCCAGTCTGTATAGGGCGGCATGCCAAGTCCCGAATCCCGAAGGATCATCTGCACTCCAGCGTAATCGATACCGTCCTCTCTGAAGGGGAACACGGCACGGATGTTTGGCTTGTGGCTTATGTAACCCACACGATCCTCGTCGGCTCGAATCCCGACATAGTTGATGCACTGGTCAGTGCCGATGTAATCCTCGAATGGTTTCAGTTTCATCAGCTCGGTGCACCAGCGGCGATGATTTGAGGGGAGCATTCCACCCTTGACCCTCAAGAAATGGTCGAATGTGGTGCCGAATGTCGTCCGAACGATCCGAGACCCAAGATAGCCTTCGAGTCGTTCCAGATACTCGTAGGTGTCCGGGAGTTCTTTGCCGGTATCGTGGAAAATGTACTCCATGTTCGGGACTCTGTCACGAAGGTAGACAGCCAAGGCAGCGCTGTCCTTACCGCCAGACAGGCTAAGTACATATCGAATCGTTTGTAGGGCATCTGAGCGCGAATTGCGCAATGTCATTGGTTGGTCGTGATCCGGAGCCCTACGTTCGTTGGTCATTCTTTTGTCGGCTCCTTGTCGGCTCTGAGCTGGTTCCAGATAGCGCGCATGGCGGCCGCTATGCCATGACGTCCATTATGGGCCAGGAGATTCTCAAAATCAGCTTCCAATGGCCGGATGCGATTCTCGTCTAGGCCGTCCCAACTCACGAAATCGCTGACCTCAGAGCCATCACCCTTCGTCAAGGAGATGTGGCAAGCGCTGCTGTTAAGCTTCCGGCCAGCGCCCAGGAGAGCAAGCTCAGTCCGCTTGAAACGCTCTGCGCTAACCTGCAGCTGGTGAGAGAATTCGGTTTCATCAATGTCATTCCAGCGCTCGGGAGATTTGCGGGCGAGAAGGTTTGCCACGGACTCGATCCAAGCACGGTCTGCAAGGGCGTCATCAGCGAGACGCAATACGAAAGCTCTAAGGGAGGGGTCCGTTACTGTTGTAGCCAACTGAGTGGCGCGTTTCGCAACCATAGATCGTCCCGCAGGCCAGCCCGTCGCGACATCGAAAGCAGCGCAAATGGCAAAGCCAAGGCGTTCGATGAGCTTCGTGTACGCGCTGCGGATGTCATGCAGGGCGGTGCGGAGCCGCAAGGCTAGCTCGTCTGGGGATCCTGAACGGTCTGAGCCGACAGGCAGCAAACCACAGGCCTGTGGTAGTGTAGTGAAGACGAGTTTTACGGGTTCGCGTGCGTGTAGTAGTGCACGCCGAACAGCCACCGCTGTGGCGGGGAGGTTGTTGGTCTGTCGACAATAGTCGGGTACCTCACGGCTTATGAAGACAAACAGTGGGCGAACAAAATCGATCAGATCCGTTTCCGCTGCGTCCCTTGGCTCGACCTGCATCAGCTCTAGGAGTTTCCCAAACACTTCGGCGCGCACACCCTCAAGAGCGCAGTACTGCAGATGAAATGCTTGCGGCTCCTTCATGAGACGAAGAAACGCTTCTCCTCCGACCTGGGGAAGATAAGTGCCGTCCTCATACAGAGCGATGCGCTGATGCTGAGTGGCCAAGTAGATCGCGAGGATGAAAGGCTGTAGCCCTTCACGAATCCCGAATGGTGGATGGGATAAAGCCTCAAACACTCTGAGTACGGGGACAAGGGCATCCGTGCCCTGCGCTTGCAGGGTTTTAGTGATCAGATCGAGGGAGGGCAGAAGACGGTACGTGTCAGCATCGCGATCGGGGGTGCGGAAGACCCAACCGCCTGATCCATTCTCGACATGAAAGCCGCCGGTTTTCAGAATCGAAAGATAGAGAGCCATCTCTGCAGGTCGTTTGGTATTGTCCATGCCGAGGTTCTCCTGGTGAGAACCCGACGCCATCGCCTCCAACAGTTTTGTCCGGGCCGCTACAGCCGCGCTGCTTGGCGCTCGGCGATTGATCAGTTCGTTGAGCACGCGAGGTGTCTTGCGATATATTCGGGCACATTCATTTCCCAGAAAGGCAAGCAACTCGCGTCCTGGTGCGAGGGGGGTTGTGCCTTTGTGGTGGAAGAATGTCAGGGGATGGTACCCAGGGACGGCAAGGTTATTGAGCCCACCAAGTCGGGTGCGCAGGGCTCTTTCTGCATGACCGATTTGACGCGTGACTTCCTCTCTGGCGTATCGGTCACCCGAGAGCTGTGGTGTGTTCTTTTTGACCCATTCCCAAGCTATCAAGTCACCCAACGCGGCGATGGCTTGGCCCGGTGCTTCGGCAACAGCAACAATGAGTCCCTCAACAAGTGAAGAATGTTGTTCGCTCAGCAGGCGCTTTGCATCGTGCTGTTGATGCTTGTCGAGTGGTACGAGAACCCAAAGATTCAAGTCTGGTTCACACCCATCCAAGTGGGGCTGGTTCGTCAGAAGTGTCCGCAGGGCCGTGGCCGGCAAGAGCCGAACCTCTGCATATCGTAGCGTTCCGGTCTTTACATAGTAGGCTCGCGGTACGAGGCGTTCGGAGCGTATCTGCTCACAGAGAAGCGACACACCATCGCCAGCAACTGCGGTCGCCAAGGTGGCGTTGCTGTAGGCCTCGTCCAGATCAACGGACGTGTGCGGCCATAGGCACAGTCCCCGAACGCTGCCTCGCTCATAGATGATTCCGCGGTTGTGTAGTGATTTGATCGCTTTCTCGGTGCCCTTGCGGGTTGAGGCACTACCCACAGCCAATATTACAGCATCCTCGGTGGCCGACAGGTCGGGGGCATCCAAAAGACTCAGCATTGCCACAGTCTTGAGAACGGCTTCCTCTACTGGCGTCTCAAGTTCGGTGGAAGAGAGGACCGCCTCGATGACGCCCCAGTGCGTGTGGGCTGTGCCGGTAATGACTGATGGCAACAGGTTGCTACGAACATAGTCAAAAAGGTGGTGAATGCGGTAGTGGCCGACTTCAGAAAAGCTCCGAGAACAGTGCTGTTGTAGGCCCATTGGCTCAGCTGTTGAGATAAAGCTGAAGAGTGAACGCTCGTTCTGACCGAAGCGCCGCATGGCGCGTACAAGCACTGGGAGAACTGTGGGGTGGAGGGGGATGAGCTTCGGTCCCAGACCGGTAAGAGATGCAGCAGCAGCGGCTCCATACAGTCCAGACCTCAGTGCAGCAGCCATGGCGGCTTCTGATTCCTCTTGAATCGATTGAGGTACGGCCTTGACCATGACATTAAGTGTGGCAGCAACCAAGGAGGCAACCTGCTCAAGTGGATGAGCATAGACAATCTCTTCGAATCGTCCGGCCACTTTGTCCCATTCGCGCCGGGCAGTCGAATCAAGGCCAGCGGTGTAGGCTGCAACCCCTTGATGAAGCAGCACAACAACAACCAAGGGTTCGCCGCCACTGCGAGCTGCTTCCTCCGCAAGTTCTTGGAGAAGAAAGACATCGTCGAATTCCGGATGCTGAGCCGCATGTTCCAAGTTCTTGCCCAGTTCGTCCAAGATGAGCAAAAGGCCGGAAAAATGTCTTTGTCGGGCGCTGATCCTCGCATCGTGGACAGCCTCAAGGACCTCTGCGGTAGACGGTCGAGATCTCTTCCCACTGTGCGGTTTGCGGCCAAGTGCCCGCAATACTGTAAGCCCTAGAGGTTCATTGTCCCCGCTGGCCACAGCCGGCAAGAGTCGATGCGGGCCAACAAAATGCCGCAAATCATGCGGCAATTCGTCTTTATCACCTTTTGCGATGCGGGCGAGCACCAGACCGAAAGCTGTTTTTCCAGCTCCATAGTCGCCAGCTACTCGCCACGCCCTCTGAGTTGAGTTTGGACGGATACTTGACAAGATCCTCTCCAGTGCATCTTTCGCGACAGAAGTCAGAAGATAACCAAGAGAAGACGCTGGGTCTGAGATGTCGCGATCAAGGTTGACGGACCGCATGAACCGCGGATGTATCCGCAGGAGAGAGGAGATTGGCTTGTCGTGCAGATTTGGAGACCTTGCGGGCATCGGCTAGATGAACCTCGGTGATTCGTATGCGGCCCGAAGGTCGTCGTGGCCATCGCTGGCGTGCAGACGCCTGAGCTGGCGAATATTGGTCGATTCGGCGATCTGAAATGCGCTCGATTTCCTCCGCGCGAGGTCGTCGATTCGGTAGAGAATATCCGCTTCTTGCATCTTTAGGATTCGGCCGATGCTGTGGTCTCCCGAAACTAGTTCAAGCAGTGAAATGGTCTGTTCAGCTGGGAAAACACGGTTCCACCAATCATGCAGGAAGAACGTGAGAAGCTGTTGAGGAATGCTTCTCCTTGGACTGGTATCGAAAGCGTACAGGGGTTCCCATTTACCGGAGGTGTTCTGTCTGTCTCCGGCTTCACGGATGAGTCCCAGCACGGAAAGAACCGTGTCCAAGTGATCATCGCCGCGGACACCACGCGCTGACCGATAGCTGTGAACGAACACTTCCCAATGTTGTCTTAGTGTTACTTCAGAAACAGGTTTGGGATTCTTGGACGACTCCTTGCGAAAGGCGTCCAGAACTGGCGTCGCGCTGAACTCCGCAGAGGGCCAACGGTTGAAAAGGCATTCCCAGGCAAAGAAGGGGGCCTTGGGGTTCGTGCAAATGAGCCAATGGAGGAGCCAGCATGTAGTGGTATCCTCCAAGTAGGGATCGAGGCCGGATCCCGGTCGGAAGACCTCGTGGCCAATCGGCGTCAACTTCCAGCAATCTCCGCGCGTAGCCACCTGAAAGGCCTCGATCCAGCAGCGCAACGCTTCAACCATGTTCTTGCCCAGCCCCATGGCCGTGATTCCCTCATCGACGTCCGAAAGCGGGTCTCGCCCGTCGCTGATGGCGGCCACAGCCTTGGGGATCCAGGCGATGCGCAATGGAAAGGTCTGGTGACCAGAAAAACGGTAATGCGGGTCCAAAACGCGGTTTGCCTTCCTAATCTATCTTATTGAGTTTGTCGAAACGAGTATGCCCGGGAAAATGGCTAGTTCAACATGATTGTGCGTTGGAATACGAAAAGAAGCGGCGACTGCTTGAGCGGTCGCCGCGATTTTGGAATAACTACCAGTGGCTTGACATCAGTTCATCAGACTTACGGCGAGCCGCAGCACCAGGCGGGCGCTCCGATCCATTTCGTCACGACTGTCGGCAAAGGGCAGGGTCTGGGAGAGACGCGTCATGGCGCTTGCGAAGCCCCAGATCGTAGCACTGGCCGGCGAGGCGCCGCGAGAGGATGCCGCGGTCGCTCACCGTATCGACCGTCTCGTCCTTGTTCTTACCGAGTTTCTTGGCGCGGGCGGCAGCGATGAGTTCGCTCTCCCTGCTTGTGTCTGCGTCGGCAAACTCCAGGACGGAGGCGAAGGCGCGATGGAAGCGGGTCTCCAGATCCTCCTTCTCACAGAGGTGCTTGATCCGCAACTCCTGCACGTTGCGGCAGCCCCAGATGATGTGGTTGCCGCAGATTGCCAAGTAGTCAAAGACCGTGATGGCAAGGCACGAGTTGCCCACCTCAGAGTTCTGGATGTAGAAGCCGCGGTAGAGGGTTTCCTAGGGGGAGACGCTCACTGGCCGCTCTTCGTTTACCATAAAAACGAAGATGGAGCGGTCGTCGCCATAGATGCCGGTCGGGGCGATGAGGTCGCCTTCCTGATGGAGAGGCCGATCCGGTTGCCTCTGAGCATGTCGGTCGCAGTTGCCGGACGGCTGCGCGGATCGTCTCCGCTCGGGCTGGCTGGCGGTACCTGCCACTCGCTCGGGAGCGAGAGCAGGGCGTCGCAGACCTTGACGTATGCAACGGATCTTCCCCCCATGGCATAGTTTTCTTCACACTCCCAAACCACTTGTATTTAGTTGTTTAGGCGGTCTTTTGCGAGGCTCTTTTTGGTGACTACATCGGCTGTTCGCTTTGGGATGAAGCCGGGCATGGTGACGCCTGCGGCTTCGAGCAGGCGGGCCGAGAGGTCGCGGGGTTTGGGCGCCTCGTGCAGTTCGATGCCGCGCCAGAGGCGGGTCAGTTCGCGCACGAGCAGGCAGGCGAGCATGACGACGAAGGCGTGGCCGCGGGTGCTCTGCCCGGAGCGGACGAAGATGGGCCGGACTTTGAGGTGGCCGGTCTTGCAGGTGCGGAAGGCGTGCTCGACCTCGAACAGCGCCTCGTCGAACATGTCGAGTTGCAGGACACCGCCCCTGATGAGCGCATCGATCGCCGCCTGGTTGTCGTCGAGCCAGGCGATGTTGGCGTACAGGTCGTCCTCGTCAAAGGCCGAGTGCAGGCCCAGCGCCTTTGTAGACGACGTTTAAATACAAAAGCTCGCCGCACAAGCACGGCTCGCACGTCGCTTCGCTCCGCGGCTGGCTCCTGCCTTTCAATGTCGGTGTGTCGGCAATGCGCCGCGGGTGCTCTAAATAGTGTCACGCCCG
>CAYXFH010000129.1:0-5065 GCA_964464245.1 uncultured bacterium | reverse complement strand
TGTTTTCTAGCGCCTTCATCCTGCTGTTGCCGAACCTTGTGATGTAGTTCCAGCGTATGGCCGCTTATATCCATGGCGTGGCGGCAGCAACGGAGAAGGGGGCGTTCAGGAGATGGCCAAGCTTGAAGATCTGAAGCGCGGCGCACGGGTGCGAGGCATCGCCCACGGGGAAATCGTCACGGTGGTCGATATCCGCTGGCATGGTTCGGACATCGTCGAGCTGACCTACAAAGACGACCAAGGCCGCTTAGCCGGCGAGCTGCTCTTCCGCACCCAAGAGGCAGGGTTGTTCGTGGAGGCACCCGGCCGAGCCTGGTCTTTCGACGGGGATGGGGCCCTGCTGCGCCTGGTCAGCGAGGCATTTCGCATTCGGCTGGCCTACCTCTTCGATCCGATGCTGGCCCTGCACATCTCCGATGTGGAACCGCTGCCCCATCAGATCACCGCTGTTTACGAGGTCTTGCTGCCGCGCCAGCCCCTCCGCTTCCTCCTGGCTGACGATCCCGGCGCCGGAAAGACGATCATGACTGGCCTCTTGATCCGCGAGCTGATCGCCCGCGGGGATCTGCGCCGCTGTCTGGTCTGCTGCCCGGGCAACCTCGTTTACCAGTGGCAAGACGAGCTTTGGCGACGCTTCCACCTGGACTTCAAGATCATCTCCAGCCAGTCCTTCGAGGATGCCAAGAGCGGCAACCCTTACCTGGAGCAGAACCTGGTCATCAGCCGGTTGGACCACATGGCCCGCAACGAGGAGATCCAGTCCAAGCTGAAGCAGACCGAGTGGGATCTGGTGGTGGTAGATGAAGCCCACAAGATGTCGGCCCATTACTTCGGCAACGAGCTGAAAGAAACGAAGCGATACAAACTGGGTCAGCTCCTCGGCTCGCCTTCCCGCACGCGCCATTTTCTGCTGCTCTCGGCCACCCCGCACAACGGCAAGGATGAGGATTTCCAGGCTTTTTTGGCCCTCCTCGATGCGGACCGCTTCGAGGGGAAGTTCCGCGACGGCGTGCATACCGTTGACGCTTCCGACCTGATGCGCCGCTTGGTGAAAGAGCAAATGCTGAAGTTCGACGGCGCCCACCTCTTTCCCGAGCGCCGGGCCTATACAGTCAATTACCAGCTTTCGCCGGGGGAAGCCGAGCTTTACGAGCAGGTGACCAACTATGTGCGACAGGAGATGAACCGCGCCGACCAATTGGCGTTCGAGGGAGAAGGCCAGCGCGGCAATCGCATCGGCTTCGCCTTGACCATCCTGCAGCGACGCCTGGCTTCCTCCCCGGAAGCCATTTACGCGTCCCTGAAGCGTCGCCGCGAGCGCCTGGAAAAGAGGATGCGCGAAGAGCAGTTGTTGCGGCGGGGGACGCAGGAGCGCCTGGCGGAAGTCACCGCTTTGGCGGACATCGACCTGGAGGAAGTGGAGGATGTCCCCGAGGAAGAGACCGTTCAACTGGAGAATCAAGTCCTCGAACAGGCCACCGCTGCTCGTACGATCGCCGAGCTGGAGGCCGAGATCGTCACCCTTCGCCGCCTGGAGATCCTGGCCGGGCAAGTGCGCGCCTCCGGCACTGACAAGAAATGGGAAGAGCTCTCCCGCCTGCTCCAGGAATCGGCCGAGATGTTCGACCCGGAGGGCCGCCGGCGCAAGCTGATCCTCTTCTCCGAGCACCGCGACACGCTGAACTACCTTCACCGGCGGATTGTCTCCCTGCTGGGAGTGGAGAAGGCCGTGGTCGTTATCCATGGCAGCATGGGAAGGGAAGAACGGCGCGCCGCCCAGGAGTGCTTTACCCAGGATCCCGTCGTGCAAATCCTGGTGGCCACCGACGCCGCCGGGGAAGGGATCAACCTGCAACGCGCGCACTTGATGGTGAACTATGACCTGCCCTGGAACCCCAACCGCCTGGAGCAGCGCTTCGGGCGCATCCACCGTATCGGACAGGAAGAGGTCTGCCACATGTGGAACCTTGTGGCTGCCGAAACGCGGGAAGGCGAGGTCTACCTGCGCTTGCTGAGCAAGCTGGAGACGGAGCGGGCCGCTTTGGGGGGAGGCGTTTTCGACGTGCTGGGGCGCGTTTTCGAGGGGACCGAGCTGCGCGAGTTGCTGCTGGAGGCTATCCGTTACGGCGACCAGCCGGAAGTGCGCGAACGTCTCTATCAAATCATCGATCAGGCGCTGGACCGTGATCACCTGCGCCGACTACTGGAAGATCATGCCCTGGTGCGTGACGCCATGGACTTTCGCAAAGTACAGCAGGTGCGCCAAGATATGGAACGGGCCGAGGTGCGCAGGCTGCAACCCCACTTCGTTCGCTCCTACTTCCTGGAAGCCTTTCGTCGCTTGGGCGGCACATTGCAGGAGCGCGAGCCGCTGCGCTACGAGGTGACCTGGGCGCCTGCCGCCATTCGCGACCGTGACCGCCAGATCGGTTTGGGCGATCCGGTCCTTTCTCGCTACGAGCGTATCTGTTTCGAGAAGGAGCAGTTGCGTGCGCCGGGGAAACCACTGGCCGAGCTGGTCTGCCCGGGACACCCACTCCTGGAGGCGACTACCGATCTGTTGCTGGAACGCCACCGCGACTTGCTGAAGAAGGGAGCGCTGCTCCTGGACCCCAACGACCCCGGCCAGGAAGTGAGGGTATTGGTCTACTTGGAGCACACCCTGGTGGACGGCCGCAGCGATCCATCCGGGAATCGCCGCGTCGTCTCGCGGCAATTGCGCTTCGTCGAGCTGGAACGGGATGGAGGAGCTCATTCCGCCGGCTACGCCCCCTACCTGGACTATTCCCCATTGGATCCTTCCCAGCAGGCGCTCCTTTCTCCCGCGCTGGAACAGCAAGAATGGCTGAGCGGCGATTTGGAGGGGCAGTCCATCTCCTACGCCGTGCGAGAGATCGTGCCCAGCCACATCAAGGAAGCGCGGGAGGCACGCGAAGAGCTGGTGCAGCGCACCATCGCCGCCGTGGTGGATCGCCTCACCAAGGAGATCAACCACTGGGACTACCGGGCCAACGCCCTGAAGGACCAGGAGCTGGCCGGGAAAACCAACGCCGGCCTCAACTCGGGCAAGGCCCGCCAGCGCGCCGACGAGTTGCAGGCCCGTCTGAAGACGCGCCTCGAGGAACTGGAGCGAGAGCGCCAGGTAAGCTCGCTGCCGCCTCGCGTGGTGGGAGGAGCCCTGGTGATCCCGGCAGGTCTCCTGGCTCTGTCAAAAGGAGATGTGCAACCCAGGGACCTAGGCCGTGACCCTCGGGTAGAGGCCCTGGCCATGGCCGCCATCATGGAAGTGGAGCGCCGGCTGGGGCGGGAGCCGCGCGACGTCTCCAAAGAGAACCTGGGCTACGATATCGAATCGTCTACCCCGGGCGAGGGAAGCCTGCGTTTCCTGGAGGTGAAGGGGCGCGTGGAGGGGGCAGCCACCGTCACCGTGACGCGCAACGAGATCCTCACTGCCTTGAACAAGCCGGATGGGTACATCCTGGCCCTGGTCCCGGTGAATGAGGGCGGGGCAGGCGAACCAGTCTATGTGCAATTTCCCTTTCGCCGCGAGCCAGATTTCGCTGCCACTAGCGTGAACTACGACCTAAAGGAGCTGATGAGGAAGGGCGGCCCGCCGCGATGAGAGCTGTTGATAGGAACGAATCGTTGACAGAGGATGAATGGTTGCTTAAAATGTCTAGAATTATAAGTCCCCAGAGGTGGCCAGGGGGGTGTTTCACCCTAATACTTGGATGCGCTGACTGGGTTTTATGAAATAGCTGCTTTGGCTCTGCCATGGCAGCTTTTTTTATCGAGGTGAAAGGAGATTCTATGAAGACCGCGGTGTTTATTGATGGCGCCTATTTGGAACGGGTATTGAAAGACGAGTTCGGGACTCCCAGGATTGACTTCCATCTATTGGTGACTGCACTGGCAGGATCAGATCCCATTTTGCGAACTTATTACTACAACTGTTTGCCCTATCAGAGCAAACAATCGAACACTGAAGAGCAAACCCGCTTTCGCAAGAAAGAGCAATTCCTGGAAGCTCTGCGAAAACTCCCGCGATTTGAAGTGCGGTTGGGGAAATTGGCTTTCCGGGGTATGAGCGATACAGGCCAGCCTATTTTCGAACAAAAACGGGTGGATGTCCTCTTCGCGCGGGACTTGGTCCTATTGGCAGCAAAGCAGAAGATCGAGAGGGCTATTATTCTGACTGGAGATAGCGACTTGGTACCTGCGATCCAAACCGCCAAGGACGAGGGAGTTCAGGTGCACCTGGTTCATGGCCAGCGGTCTCAAGTCGGTGATGACTTGTGGTCGGAAGCTGATGAACGGACGCAGATAGACCAGAACTTGATCTGTTCCGTTCTCCTACCTTCCAGGAAGTGAAGAGGTGACTGATCGCAGGAAGATGATCGAGATCTCCTTCGCCGCCACCAGCGTGAACTACGACCTCCAGGAATTGCTTGGGAAGGGTGTGAAGCCAAGCCAGGACGCGCCTAAATTGCGCTCTTGATGGAATGACTAATCAAGATTAGACTAATCACGATTAGTCAAATCAGAGAGGGGGATTCGAGCGAAAATGATGAACTTCGTAGGCCGTGAGCGTCGACTGGGTGTTCTGAAAAGACGCTGGACCTCGAACCGGCCGAAAGTCCTGATCCGCTATGACCGCCCCCGCATCGGCAAGACAGCGCACTTCCGCCGTTCCCTGCAAGCCTGCCGTTGCAGCCAAACCGGCTACTTCCGAGGCCAACGATTGTCGGACCGGGAAAACCTACGTTCACTGGGTCAAGCCCTGGGCAAGGCGTTGAATGACCAATTCCTAGCCACGCATGGCTTTACTTCCTGGCAGGAAGTATTCCCCTGGCTGGAACAGCGCTACCAAATGCAGCCGTGGTCTTCGAAGCTGATTCTGGTTTTCGACGAGTACCCTTATCTACGGGAGAGCAATCCCGGCCTGGACAGCATTTTCCAAGCCGGTTGGGAAACCCACCTTTCCCATTTACCCGTTCTGATGATCCTCTGCGGCTCCCAGGTCGCTGTGATGGAGAAGCTGATGGGGTATTCGTCACCCCTCTAT